>JABXKX010000065.1 GCA_013619035.1 Peptostreptococcaceae bacterium | reverse complement strand
TCGGCAGCGTCAGATGTGTATAAGAGACAGAATAGAAGCTGCTGAGATATTAAAAAATGGTGGTACCGTTGCTTTTCCGACAGAAACGGTTTATGGATTAGGCGCCAATGCTTTATGCTCAGAAGCGGTTGATCAAATATATGCTGCAAAAGGTAGACCAAGTGATAATCCTTTAATCGTACATATATCCAATAAAGAAGATTTAGAAGATTTGGTAGAACATGCGCCTTTTGAAGAAGCGCTGATGAATGCCTTTTGGCCAGGTGCGATAACACTAATCTTTAAGAGTAAAGGTACGGTTGCAGATAGAGTGACACCAGGACTGGATTCTCTGGCGGTTCGTATGCCGAGTCATGTGGTTGCAAGAACGCTTATTGAACTTGCAGGTGTGCCTATTGCAGCTCCAAGTGCAAACTTATCTGGAAAACCGAGTCCTACTGAAGGTCATCATGTAATAGATGATTTAACTGGTCGTGTAGATGGTATAGTTATATATGAGCAGTCAGAAGTGGGGCTTGAATCAACGATTCTTGATCTTACTCAAACCCCGCCAATGTTATTAAGACCAGGAGGCATTACAGTTGAAGCAATTGAATCTGTAATTGGAAAAATTCAAATTGATCCTTCATTAGAAAAAAAAATGTCTGATGGTGTTCAGCCTAGAGCGCCTGGGATGAAGTATACACATTACAGTCCTGAAGCAGATGTTCATGTGATTTTAGGCTCTGTAGAGAATATGATATCAAAAATAAACAATATGTACCGTGAATCCAATCAGACGGTCGGTATCATGTGTACAGATGAATCTAAATCGTTTTATCCTTATGAATATGTGTTGTCATTAGGGAGCCGCGACAATCTAGAGGAGATAGCATCAAATTTATTTAAAACTTTAAGGAAATTTGATGAAATAGGGGTTGATATTGTACTTGCAGAAGGGTATGATACTTTAGGAATGGGTAAAGCCATTATGAATCGCTTGAATAAAGCAGCAGGATATCAAGTTATAAAGGTCTAGGAGGATTATCATGAAAGTAGCATTAGGTTGTGATCATGGCGGATTTGAGTTAAAAGAAGCCATCAAAAAGTACATTTCTGATAAAGGTGTTGAAGTTGTAGATTTCGGTACTTATACAACTGATTCAGTTGACTATCCCGAGTACGGATTAAAAGTTGCTGAAGCAGTGAGTCAAGGCGAAGTAGAGCAAGGCATCTTGATTTGTGGTACAGGTCTAGGTATGTCATATGTAGCGAATAAAGTAAAAGGTATTCGTTGTGCATGTGTAAGTGATGTATTCAGTGCAGAGATGTCAAAACTTCATAACGATGCCAATGTGCTTGCATTAGGTGCTAGAGTGGTAGGCCTTGGTCTAGGTTTAAAAATAGTAGAAACATGGTTAGGAACAGAGTTTGAAGGTGGCCGTCATCAAAGACGTGTTGATTTAATCACTGCAGTAGAAGATAAATACTTTAAATAGAAAGGACAATAAAATGGCTAAAGTAATAGAAATGAACCATCCTTTGATCCAACACAAAGTAACAATTTTAAGAAACAAAGAAACTGGTACAAAGGAATTTAGAGAAGTTGCAACTGAAATTGCTACACTTATGGCATACGAAGTAACTAGAAATTTTCCATTAGAGGAAATTGAGATTGAAACACCAATCTGTAAAACTAAGTCAAAAGTAATCGCAGGTAAAAAAGTTGGTATTGTACCAATTCTTAGAGCTGGTTTAGGAATGGTTGATGGTTTCATGAACCTAATTCCATCAGCAAAAATTGGTCATGTTGGTCTTTATAGAGATCCAGAGACATTACAACCGGTAGAGTACTACTGTAAAATGCCAACAGATGTAGAACAAAGAGAAATCATTGTTGTAGATCCTATGTTAGCAACAGGAGGTTCTGCAATCGCTGCAATTCAGTTCATTAAAGATAGAGGCGCTAATCAAATTAAGTTCGCTTGCATAATTTCTTGTCCTGAAGGTATTAAAGCATTACAAGAAGCACATCCAGATGTAGATATCTATGTTGCTGTAATTGATGAAAAATTAAATGATCATGCTTATATCATTCCTGGTTTAGGAGATGCAGGCGACAGATTATTTGGAACAAAATAAAAGGTACTTAAAGTGATTATTCTTGATAATCACTTTTTTTTTTGAGATGAAAGTTCTATAATAACAAGTAGGGGACAAAGGGGGATATCATGAATCGTAGAGATAAAGAAAATTACTATTTGGACATAGCAGAAACTGTACTTGAAAGAGGTACTTGTTTAAGAAGAAATTATGGTGCCATTATTGTGAGTAACGATGAAATTATATCAACAGGATATGCTGGCGCACCAAGAGGACGAAAAAACTGTACAGATCTTGGATTTTGTACGAGAGAACAACAACAAATACCTCGAGGAACCATGTACGAGAAATGTCGATCGGTTCATGCTGAAGCCAATGCAATTATTTCAGCAAGTCGAAAAGATATGATTGGTTCTACGATTTATTTGGTTGGAAGAGAAGTGTCAACTGGAGAATATATTCAAAATGCTAATTCATGCATGATGTGTAAACGTATGATTATCAACTCTGGGATCGAAACGGTTGTTGTACGTGATGATAGAGAAAAATTTAGAGTGATTTCTGTATGTGATTGGATTTACTATGATGATTCTTTAGAGAATAAAACGGGTTACTAAAGTTAAATTATAATCAGAAATGACTTAATAGTTGTGTAATATTACTAAATATTGGTTTCAAATATATTTCAAAGGTCAAAAAAACTTGCAATATTAGGGGCAAAGGTATAAAATGAGTTGACTTAAAGTGAGGATACAAGGAGACTTTTTATGGATAAATTTATACTACCAATATGTATTGCTTTTGTTTTAAGCTTTTTCTTAACACCTGTGGCTAAGAAATTTGCGATAAAAGTAGGTGCTATTGATGTACCAAAAGACGATCGAAGAGTACACACTAAACCCATCCCAAGAATGGGTGGTTTAGCCATATATGCAGCATTTACAATATGTATGTTTTTATTCTCTGATATAGAGTTTCAAAAACTAATGGGTATTTTTATGGGATCAACAATTCTTGTTATAACAGGGATGGTTGATGATGTGAAACCGTTAAGAGCTAGTTTGAAATTGGTTATTCAAATAATTGCTGCTCTTGTACTTGTTAAGTTTGGTTTCAGAATTGAATTCTTATCAAACTTCTTTAATAGTTCAGGTTATATTTTCTTTGATGGCCTTAGCATCCCGATTACAGTTATATGGGTAGTTGGTATTACCAATACAATTAACTTAGTAGATGGCTTAGATGGTCTAGCAACGGGTATTGCGACTATTGCAGCATTAACATTTGCTTATGTATCATACAGTACAGGCAACCTACCGGTTGCTATGTTGTCATTGATGTTAGCAGGTGCAAGTTTAGGCTTTTTACCTCATAACTTTAATCCGGCAAGTATATTCATGGGTGATACGGGTGCGTATTTCTTAGGATTTGTATTAGCAGCTATCTCTATTGAAGGTACATTAAAAGGAACAACAGCATTAACGTTAATTATTCCAGTATTAGCACTTGGCTTACCTATTTTTGATACAGCCTTTGCTATTGTTAGAAGAGCATTAAATAAAAAACCAATATTTGAAGCCGATAAAGGTCATTTCCATCATAGATTGTTACAAATTGGGATGGGACAAAAAAGAGCCGTATTGGTTATCTATTTCATTTCAATACTAATGGGTACAACAGCAGTAGCAATTATTAACAATGCTATGATTAATGTTTCAATATTGGTTGTGGTAACCTCATTAATGATCTTTATACCGATTTATAGAACACTTGGCATGGAAAACAAATAAGACATTTAAACACGAATTTTAAATTCGTGTTTTTTTTTATTACATTTAGATGTCACAATATTAAAATCAAAAATATCAATTGCAACTAATAAAAAGTATATGATATCGTAAGATGACTACGAAACGATAAAGGAGTTAATCGATGAAAAAGAAAATAGTTTCGATTTTTGGGACTCGCCCAGAAGCGATAAAAATGTGTCCATTGGTAAAAGGATTAGAGCAAGATGATGAGATTGAATCAATTGTCTGTGTTACTGCTCAACATAGAGAAATGTTAGATCAAGTACTGGAAGTATTTGATGTTAAGCCTGATTATGATATGAACATCATGAAACACAATCAATCATTGTCAGAAATTACAACCAATATATTGGTTGGTATAGAAGAAATTTTAAAAGAAGTAAAACCAGATATGATACTGGTTCATGGTGATACAACAACATCTTTCGCTGGTGCTCTAGCAGCATTTTATAACGGTATTTCAGTTGGACATGTAGAAGCAGGACTTAGAACTTTCGACAAATTCTCACCATTTCCAGAAGAAATGAACAGAACATTAACTGGTAGAATTGCAGATCTTCATTTTTCACCAACCGTTTCAAATGTGAATAACCTTAAAAATGAAGGCATAAAAGAAGATACTATTTACCTAACAGGTAACACTGTAATCGATGCGTTAAAACTTGCGATTGATGATGATTATACTTTTGGTGATGATTTCTTAGATAGCGTGGATTTTGAAAATGAAAAAGTGATTACTGTGACTGCTCATAGAAGAGAAAATCTTGGTGAGCCGATGAGAAATATATTTAAGGCCATCAAACGATTAGTAGAAGATTTAGATGTTCGAGTGATTTATCCAATTCACTTAAATCCAAAAGTACGAGCTATTGCCAATGAGATTTTCGGTGACATGGATAAGGTTCATTTAATAGAACCACTTGATTACAAACAATTTGCAAATCTAGAGAGTAGATCTTATTTAATTATGACTGATTCCGGTGGTTTACAAGAAGAAGCACCGGCACTTGGCAAACCAGTTTTAGTGCTTCGAAAAGAAACAGAAAGACCAGAAGCGATTGAAGCAGGAACGGTTCTTTTAGCAGGTATAGAAGAAGAAAATATATACCAAATGGCTTATAAGTTAATCACTGATTCAGAAGCGTATAACCAGATGAGCAATGCTGTAAATCCTTATGGAGACGGCACGGCAGTACAAAAGACAATTGATGCGATAAAAGCATATTATTTAACAAAGTAATGTGTAATTGTCGGATTGCATACGATAATCCAGAAAACCTTGTATTTTTAAGAGTTTTCTGGATTTTTTCATGAAAAAATAATTAATAATTGTTCATAAAATGCTTAAAATATGGTATCCTAAATCAGTAGAGGAAGCTGACAAAGTATATGAGAACTCGTCATTTGCAGAGTTTATGATTAGACATAGGACATCTGATCATTTAAAGGACTCGGAGGCTTTTATAAGGATATATAATGTTAGGAGGACAGTATGAATAAGATTTCAACTGTAGATCAAGCAATTGATAAAATTAATGATGGTATGGTAGTTATGATTGCAGGCTTTTTAAGCTGTGGCACACCAGAAACATTTATTGATGCATTAATTGAAAAAGGTACTAAAGATTTAACTATTATTTGCAACGATACCGGTTTCCCAGACAAAGGTATTGGACGTTTGATTGTTAACAAACAAGTTAAAAAAGTAATTACTTCTCATATTGGTACAAATCCTGAAACAGGACGCCAAATGAATGAAGGCGAAATGGAAGTTATTTTAACACCACAGGGTACAATAGCAGAGCAAGTAAGAGCTGCTGGTGCTGGCTTAGGTGGTGTTATCACGCCAACAGGTCTGGGAACGATAGTAGAAGAAGGTAAACAAATTATTGAAATAAAAGGCAAAAAATATTTAGTAGAAGAACCTCTTCATGCTGATATTGCTCTTATTCACGCTGAAAAAGCGGATACTAAAGGTAATTTAGTATATGAATACTCTGCTACTAATTTTAATCCATTAATGGCTATGGCAGCAGATACCGTTATTGTAGAAGCTGAGCAAATCGTTGAAGTTGGAGATCTTGATCCTAACTTCATTCACACACCTCATATCTTTGTGGATATGATTGTGAAAGGAGGCCAAAATGGATAAGCATGAAATAAGAAGAATTATTGCAACAAGAGTTGCTAAAGAATTTAGAGATGGGGATTTGGTTAATCTAGGTATTGGCTTACCAACTTTGGTAGCGAATTATGTACCAACTGATATAGATGTCACTTTCCAATCAGAAAACGGCTTCATCGGTATGGGTACTGCACCTGAGCCTGGTGAAGAGAACAAGAACTTAACAAATGCAGGCGGACAACCTGCTTCAATATTAAAAAGCGCAGCATTTTTTGATAGCGCAATGTCATTTGCAATAATACGTGGTGGTCATTTGGACTGTACTGTATTGGGTGCGTTACAAGTCGATGCCAAAGGTAACTTAGCGAACTGGATGATTCCAGGAAAGAAAGTACCTGGTATGGGTGGTGCAATGGATTTAGTAACAGGAGCAAAAAAAGTAGTTGTTGCAATGGAACATACTGCAAGAGGAGCTGTTAAAATCCTTTCTGAATGTAATTTGCCACTGACTGCAGTTGGCGTCGTTGATTTGATTGTCACTGAAATGGCTGTGATGAAGGTAACTGATAAAGGTTTGGTTTTAATAGAATATAATCCTCAATTTACAATAGATGAAATACAAGCTGTAACAGAGGCACAATTAATTGTAGATGATAATCTTAAAGAAATGTTGTAAAGATAGGGGTATGTAATGCCCCTACATTTTTATAAAAAAATGGTGGGACTATAGTGATCCTGTCAGTTTGGTCCGCAATATGGATGATTTGTTTATATATGGGTATATACAGGAGGATGTTATGGATTTTAAGGCAGTTAAAAATTTAACTTATGTGTCACAAGTTGCTTTTATCATGTTAACACCAATATTATTGGGTATATATGCAGGTAATTATCTAGATGAAAAATTGGGTACTTCTCCATGGATTTTATTTGTAGGTATCATTTTGGGTGTTAGCAGTGCGTTTTTAAGTTTATATAAATTCGTTATGAAAGCTGCTAAAGACAATGAACGTAAAAAAGAAGACGATTACAAACCGAATTCAAAGGAGTAACTATGGCAGACTTAAAAGAACTGACAAAAAAAATTATGCTATGGGTAGGGATACTGTCTGCAGTATCAATCGTTATTTTCTTAGTATTTTTTACTAAGAGTGCAAAGGCTTTAACAATAGGTCTTGCTTTTGGAGCATCCATAGGTATGCTTAGCTTTATAGATTTGAGTAACACTTTGCAGAGGGCAGTCCATAAAGGACCTGCAAAAGCACAAAGCTATACGGTTAAGAAATACTTTATGAGATATATTATTACAGGTGTCGTGATTTACGTTGCAGTAGTTGCTCCGTATATTAATGTAATAGGCACTGTGATAGGCATGTTGTTAATTAAGTTTGCGATTATGATTACAAATCTTTTTAACGATAAACAATTTTATAAAAATATCTTTGAAAGAAAGGAGGTGTAAGTAAAGTGAATGGTCCTGAGGTAATTTGGGTACTACCGTTTACAGAAAAGGGTATACCTATTACACAAACAGTAACGACTACATGGTTTATCATGTTGCTCCTTGTTGGATTAAGTATATTTTTAACAAGAAGTATGAAGATCAAAGCTGGGAAAAAGCAAATTGTTGCAGAAATGTTAGTTGATACTATCTATTCTTTAACAGAAACAACTATGGGAAAAAGATTTAAGAATTTTGCTCCATACATAGGGACTTTATTGTTATTTATAGGAGTAGCAAACATATCAGGTTTACTTGGATTAAGACCGCCTACATCAGATTTAAACACAACTTTGGGTTTAGCTTTGATGACATTTGTTTTGATTCACTTCGTTGGTATTAAAACAAAAGGTATTGGAGGTTATTTAAAAGGCTTCTTAGAACCTATGCCGTTTTTATTACCAATCAACCTTATGGGAGAAATCGCAACACCAATTTCATTAAGTTTCCGTTTGTTTGGTAATATTTTAGGTGGATTGATTATCATGACATTGATGTATCAAGCTTTAGGTTGGGTTGCTGTATTACCAATTCCTGCTATATTCCATGCATATTTTGATCTATTTGCAGGGCTGTTGCAATCATTTATATTTGCAATGTTAACGATGGTATTCGTTTCATTGGCTAGTGACTAAGAAAGGTGAGACTTATGTTTACAGATTTAGATATCTTAAAAGTCATTTTTGAGTGGGTTGGAAAACAAAATCCAACAGCTCTTGTTCTTGCCGCTTCTGCTATAGGTGCTGGTCTAGCAATGATTGCAGGTATTGGTCCTGGAATTGGGCAAGGCTTTGCAGCTGGTAAAGGTGCAGAAGCTGTTGCAAGAAATCCAAAGAATAGTAAATCTTCAACAATGGTTATGCTTTTAGGAGCGGCTGTTGCAGAAACATCTGGTATTTTAGCACTTGTTGTGGCTATTATCTTGATGTTTGCTAATCCGTTATATAAAAGTGTTAACGGCTTAGATCCACAAAACTTAATATTAGTAGGTGCTGCTATCGGTGCTGGTCTTTCTATGATTGCAGGTATTGGTCCTGGAATTGGGCAAGGTTATGCTGCTGGTAAAGCGACTGAAGCGGTTGGTAAACGACCTAAACTTCAACCTTTAATTCTTAGAACTATGTTTTTAGGTCAAGCTGTTGCACAAACAACAGGTATATATGCCTTAATTATTTCTATGGTTCTAATGTACACAAAATTATTTGCAAACGTTACATGGTAATTACATACTAAGTTTTATATTAATGAGGAGGACATAGATATGTTAAAAGAAACAATGAATAATGCTGCTGATGCTGTTACTAACGGTAAAGCGTTAATCTTAGCAGCTTCTGCTATTGGAGCAGGATTAGCAATGATCGCTGGTATCGGACCTGGTATTGGACAAGGTTATGCTGCTGGTAAAGGTGCAGAAGGTGTTGGAAGACAACCTGAAGCTCAAGGTGATATCGTAAGAACCATGTTATTAGGTGCTGCAGTAGCAGAGACAACAGGTATTTACGGTCTTGTAGTAGCAATTATCTTATTATTTGCAAATCCATTAGTTGGTAAATTAGCAGAATAATAATCAAGTGAAGGAGGCATAATTAATGTTATCTAATTTTCTAAGTGTCTTAGCGATGACGGGTGTAGAACCGTTAAAAGCAGGCACAGTAATGGGATTGGTTACAATTGATTGGACTCTTCTATTCCAAATAATCAATACTATAGCCTTGTTCTTACTATTAAGACATTTCTTATTTAAACCAGTGAAAGACATGATTGATAAGCGTCAGAATATGATTACTGATCAATTAGATGATGCTGAAACAAAAAATGTAGATGCTGATAAATTGATTGCCGAATACGATGAGAAACTTCAAACCATCGAAGAAAAAGGCAGACAAATGATCAGAGAAGCTGCAGTAAAAGCTGAGTCTCGTGCTTCTGAAATCATTAAAGATGCAGAAAAAGATGCTGAGTTAATTAAGAAAAGAGCTGAAAAGGAAATCGGAAGAGAGAAGTTGAAAGCGGTTAATGAGCTTAAAGAAGATATTGTTTCATTATCACTATTAGCAGCTTCTAAAGTTCTTGAAAAAGACATCGATCAAAATCAACATAAAGCGTTGATCAATCAATTCCTAGATGAGGTAGGGGATACAACATGGCAAAATTAGTATCTAAAACATATGCTAACGCTCTATTCGAGCTTGCATTAGAAGAGCAATTAATAGATCAAATTTTAGCTGAATACGAATTTGTTGCAAATTCGTATGATGAATTCCCAGAGTTTTTAAATATCATCAACTCACCAAAAGTATCAGCTGATGACAAGAAAAAAATCATCGATGATATATATGGAACACAAGTATCCGAACTACTTACTAATTTCTTGAAATTGTTAATTGATAAGAAACGTTCAGATGTAATGGTTGAAGTTTATGGTGACTATAAAAAATTAGTAGAAGCTCAAAAGGGACTTGTCGTTGCTAAAGTTGAATCTGTGATTCCGCTTGAAGCAAACGAAATCAAAAATTTAGAAGCAAAGCTTAATCAAGTTACAGGTAAAACTGTAACCGTAAATAATGTAATCAATCCAGATATTATGGGTGGACTAGTTGTAAAAGTAGGAGATAAAGTAATTGATGGGTCTATTAAGCGAAAGCTTGAGAACCTAAAGCATGAACTGGCTGAAATTATAATCTAGTTAAATAGGAGTGATAAAAAACATGAATTTAAGACCTGAAGAAATAAGCTCAGTAATAAAAGAGCAAATTAAGAGGTACGAGAATGCACTCCAAGTAGATGATGTAGGTACTGTTATTCAAGTAGGTGATGGTATCGCAAGAGTACATGGACTTGAAAAATGTATGGCAGGTGAATTATTAGAATTCCCTGGAGAAGTTTATGGTATGGCATTAAACTTGGAAGAAGATAGTGTGGGTACAGTACTTCTTGGATCGGATCAAGGAATAAAAGAAGGCGACATTGTCAAAAGATCTGGACGTGTTGTTGAAGTACCAGTTGGTGATGCTTTAGTTGGTAGAGTTGTTAACTCTTTAGGACAACCTTTAGATGGTAAAGGTCCTATTAAGACTGATAAATTCAAACCAATTGAGGCAAATGCATCTGGTATCATTGAAAGACAATCGGTATTCCAACCGTTACAAACTGGTATTAAGGCAATTGACTCTATGATTCCAGTAGGAAGAGGCCAAAGAGAGTTAATCATCGGTGATAGAGAAACTGGTAAAACAGCAATTGCTATCGATACAATGATTAACCAAAAGGAAGAAAATACAATTTGTATTTATGTGGCAATTGGTCAAAAGAAATCAACAGTAGCTCAATTAACAAAAATGTTAGAAGAAAGTGGTGCACTTGATTATTCAATCATAGTAGTTGCTTCTGCAGCAGATCCAGCACCACTTCAATACATTGCACCATATGCTGGTGTTACTATGGCTGAAGAGTTTATGTATGCTGGTAAAGATGTATTGATCATTTATGATGATTTATCTAAGCATGCTGTTGCTTATCGTGCCATGTCACTGTTATTGAGAAGACCACCAGGGCGTGAGGCTTATCCAGGTGATGTATTCTACATTCACAGTAGACTATTAGAAAGAGCTGCAAAGTTAAGTGATGAAATGGGTGGCGGATCAATTACTGCTTTACCAATCATCGAAACTCAAGCAGGTGACGTATCAGCTTATATTCCAACAAATGTAATTTCAATCACAGATGGTCAGATTTACCTTGAGGCTGAATTATTCAACGCTGGACAAAGACCTGCAGTAAATGCTGGTATCTCTGTATCAAGAGTTGGTGGTGCTGCTCAAACAAAGGCAATGAAAAAAGTTGCTGGTAAGATCAAGATTGAATTAGCACAGTATCGTGAGCTTGCAGCGTTTGCTCAGTTCGGTTCAGAACTGGATCAAACAACTCAAAATGCATTGATGCATGGTGAAAGATTGATGGAAATCTTAAAGCAAGGTCAAAATGATACAATGACAATGGAACATCAAGTAATCAGTATTTATGCTGTAATCAATAAATATCTTATGGACATTCCAGTATCAGCTGTAAAGCGTTTTGAAAGTGAATTGATTAGATTTGCAGATGAAAATTATCCGAAAATTTCTAGTACAATTCGTGATACAGGTAAATTAGAAAAAGAGACAGTTGATTTATTAGAAGAAGCAATCGCTAAGTTTAAAGAAAACTTTGAGATCCGTAATTAATGGACGGAGGTAAAAATGGCAGGTATGGGAACACGCGATATAAAGCGTAAAATAAAAAGTGTTAACAACACCAGACAAATTACCAAAGCGATGGAACTTGTATCGACTGCCAAGTTAAAACGTGCGAAAGATAGAATGAACCTAACAAGACCGTATTTTGAAACTGTTTTAGATGCGGTTCACAGTATCATTGAAAGTGAAAAAAGTTTGAAGCACGATTTTGTAACTAAGCGTGAAGTAAGACATACTTTGTATATTGTAATTACAGGGGATAGAGGACTTTGTGGCGGTTATAACATCAATGCAATGAAAGCTGTTGCTAATGATATTAAAGATAAGGAACATTCGCTGATCATTACGATTGGTCGTAAAGCCGGGGGTTATTTTAGAGCAAACGGTTTTAATGTTTATGAATCTTTCGAAGGTATTTCAGAGAAACCTGAGTTTATGCAAGCTCAAGCTATTGGACGTTTGGCATTAACTCTTTATAAACAAGAGAAAGTGGATGAAATCAAATTTGTTTATTCTAAATTTATTTCAACCATCAGTCAAGAACCTGAGATACTCAAGTTATTACCTGTAGAAAGTCGTGAATCTGAAGAGGTAGAGGTAGAGGAAGATGATGATGGTAGTGATTATGAATTCATTACTTATGAGCCTTCACCAGAAGAAGTGTTAAGTTTTATCATTCCTAAGTATGTATCGAGTACCATTTATGGTGGCTTGATTGAATCTGCTGCTGCTGAACAAGCTGCAAGACGTGTGGCGATGGAAAGTGCAAGTAACAATGCAGAGGAACTAATAGATGATTTAACTTTAAGCTTTAACCAGGCAAGACAAGCTGCAATCACACAAGAGATTACAGAAATCGTTGGTGGTGCAGAAGCGCTTAAATAATATTGGAAGGATGTGTTTAAATGTCACAAGCTGTAGGTAAAATTGTGCAAGTAATCGGACCAGTACTTGATGTCAAGTTCGATGCAGGTTCATTACCTAACATCCTAGATGCCATTGAAATACTAAATGGCGATAAAAGAATTGTTGCAGAGATAGCTCAACATGTTGGAGATTCAACGGTTAGAGCAATTGCAATGAGTTCAACAGATGGATTAGTTAGAGGTATGGACTGTACAGCCTTAGGACAACCAATTAATGTACCCGTAGGACCAAAAACTTTGGGTAGATTAATCAATGTACTAGGCGAAACAGTAGATAATAAGGGTCCAATAGACTCAGAAAAATGGTCAATACATAGAGAAGCACCATCGTTTGAAGAGCAAGAAACTTCTACAGAGATATTTGAAACAGGTATCAAAGTAGTTGACTTGATTGCACCATATTCAAAAGGTGGAAAAATTGGATTGTTTGGTGGTGCCGGTGTTGGTAAAACTGTATTAATTCAAGAGCTTATCAACAACATTGCAAAAGAACACGGTGGTTTATCAGTGTTCGCAGGTGTTGGTGAGAGAACAAGAGAAGGTAATGACCTTTATCATGAAATGATTGAGTCTGGTGTTATTGATAAAACAACACTAGTGTTTGGTCAAATGAATGAGCCGCCAGGAGCAAGAATGCGTGTGGCATTAACTGGTCTTACAATGGCAGAGTACTTTAGAGATGCTGAAGGAAGAGACGTTCTTTTATTCATCGATAATATCTTTAGATTTACTCAAGCAGGTTCTGAGGTTTCGGCTTTACTTGGTCGTATGCCTTCGGCAGTTGGTTACCAACCAACACTTGCTACAGATATGGGTATGTTACAAGAGAGAATCACGTCAACGAAAAAGGGATCAATTACATCGGTACAAGCAATTTATGTGCCTGCCGATGACCTTACTGACCCGGCTCCAGCGACTACATTCGCCCATCTTGATGCAAAGACAGTACTGAATAGAAAAATCTCTGAAAAGGGTATTTATCCTGCAGTGGATCCACTTGATTCAAGTTCTAGAATTTTAACACCAGATGTTGTTGGTCAAGAACATTATGACGTGGCTCGTGCAACTCAAGAGATTCTTCAAAGATATAAAGAACTTCAAGACATTATTGCTATCTTAGGTATGGATGAATTATCTGATGAGGATAAGAACGTTGTATCTAGAGCAAGAAGAATTGAAAGATTCTTATCACAACCGTTCCACGTTGCTGAGCAATTTACTGGTACAGCAGGTAGGTATGTGCCAATTAAAGAAACTATTCGTGGATTCAAAGAAATCTTAGAAGGTCTGCATGATGATGTACCGGAGCAAGCATTTCTATTAGTAGGTACTATTGAAGATGCTTTAGCTAAAGCAAAAACATTATAGTATCTATTAGGAGGTGTGATAATGAGTGCTAAATATTCACTAGAGATTGTTACACCAGATAAGAACTTTTTTGATGGTGAAGTAGAAATGGCAATCGTTAGAACAACAGAAGGTGACATTGGAATTTTACACAATCATGAGCCAGTTGTAGCACCAGTTTCAGTTGGTGCTATAAGGTTGAAAATTGATGGTGAGTTTAGAGACGCTGCATGTGCAGGCGGATTCTTAACTGTGGATTCAGAACAGGTTATTGTAATTACTGATGCTGCAGAATGGGCAGATGAAATAGACGTTGATAGAGCTAAATTAGCTGCTGATCGTGCTGCAAAGCGTTTAGAAGAAAATTATGATGAACTAGATGTACTTCGTGCAAAAGTTTCTATGGAACGTGCAATGAACCGTATTAGACTTTCAGGAAAGTCGATGGATCATTCCAATTTGTAAAATAAACACCCAAGTTCGCTTGGGTGTTTTTTTATATGATCATACACTGCAAAAATTATAGAAAACGATGAGGAACTCTTATTTTTTTATAACTATAGATGATAATGGCAATATCGAATCACTTGCTGCTATTATTAAACAAGTGAGTGCAAATCTGAGTATCTATGCAGATCAGATCAAAGATTTCAGATTTCAAATCCTTAATCACTAAATTTATAAAAGAATCAGAAATATATAAGTTTTAATCGCTAAGAAACCCTAAAAAGGGTTTCTTTTTTGTTTTTGTTGAGAGAACATTTTTCCTTGTCTTGAATCCCTATATGAATTAGTATATAATTGTATGTTGTATACAATAAATTGATAGATAGGAGGACTCCAATTGGATAAATTGGTTGTGCGTAAAAGTGGCCCACTAAAGGGTGAAGTAGTAATAAGCGGTGCAAAAAATTCGGTTTTAAAATTGATGGCAGCATCTATTCTAGCAGAAGATGTTTGCGTAATAGAAAATGTTCCTAATTTACAAGATGTTCGAGTTATGGCTGAGATACTAGTAGCCTTAGGTATGAAAGTAGAATGGACAAAGAGAAATGAAATAACAATCACACCAGCTGAAGAACTATTAACAGAACCTCCTTACGACTTAGTTCAAAAGATGAGAGCATCTATCGTTACGATGGGTCCCTTACTTGCTAAGGCTGGTAAAGCGAGATTGGCTCAACCGGGTGGTTGTGCTATCGGAGAAAGAAAAATTGATTTACATTTAAAAGGATTTGCAGCACTAGGTGTTGAAATAAAACAATCTCATGGTTGTGTAGAAGGTATTGCAGACAAACTAGTAGGTAGTACCATTTATCTAGATTTCCCGAGTGTAGGTGCAACAGAAAACATTATGATGGCTGCTGTCTTAGCTGAAGGTGTGACTACCATTGAAAATCCGGCAAAAGAACCAGAACTTACGGATTTAGCAAACTTCTTAAACAAATTGGGCGCCAATGTAAAGGGTGCTGGTACAGATACAATTAGAATCAAAGGTGTTGATAGATTAGGTGGTGCAGTACACTCTGTATTACCAGATCGAATTGAAGCAGGAACATATATGGTTGCGGCTGCAGTAGCAGGTGGAGATGTGATGGTAAGAAATGTTATGCCTAATCATCTAAAAGCAATTGTTGCTAAACTTCAAGAAAGTGGTGCTGATGTAGAAGTATTAGATGAAGATATCCATGTTAAATCAACTGGAAAATTGAAATCAATTGATATCAAAACATTACCATTCCCTGGTTTCCCAACAGATATGCAAGCGCAATTTATGGCATTGATTTCAGTTGCAGAGGGTGTGGGTACAATCACTGAAACTATTTTTGAAAACAGATTCATGCATGCAACAGAATTTTCGTTGATGGGTGCTGATATTAAAGTAGAAGGTCATAGTGCAATTGTTCAAGGTGGTTCTAACCTTGAAGGTGCGAATGTAAAAGCGACCGACTTAAGAGCGGGTGCAGCACTTGTGATTGCGGCACTTGTTGCAGATGGACCAACAACGATTCATAACATTTATCATATTGATAGAGGATATGACTTATTCGAAGAAAAATTAAGAGGACTTGGTGTTGATATCACTAGAGTTAAAGGTTAAATAGATATAAAGGTGTTTATGGACACCTTATATTTTTATTCAAAAATAGAGTTTGTTAAGCTGATTTTTATAAAAATAAAAGTGCTCAGAAAGAAGTTGATTGTACTTAAATTGACATAAGTAGAAGAT
>JABXKX010000244.1 GCA_013619035.1 Peptostreptococcaceae bacterium | reverse complement strand
GATGTGTATAAGAGACAGGTATATGGTAGATATCATTAAACTGGTTAGTGCTACTCGTAGCTTATTAAGAGAAAATGGAAACAAACTGATTTAAAAGACGTCTTTTAAAAGAGATGCCTTTTAAATTATTTTACTTGTGAGTCTAGCATAGTTTGAATTTATATTTATACCAATTAGTTTGATTATCCGATGTTTTCTTGTAAGTCCGAAGCTCTAGATACAGCATTATCGACTACTGAAGAAATGATTTTACCATAACTTAATTGTTTATCCATTTCGAAGCAAATAGGGAAGTAGCTTGTTCCTTTTGTCATACCAGGCACTAAATTGACTTCAAGGAAATTACAGACACCATCTTCGTCCATTTTGATATCAACTCTCCCAAAATCTCTCACACCAAGTGCTTTGAAACATTTGATTGCCATCTTTTCTAACTGTTTTCTCTCATTCTTGTTAGTGATTACCTCGAAGCCTTCATTATCTTCAATTTTTACCTTTTCTCCAAGAATACGTACGTTATTATCATTTAATGGTGGAATAACTTCTAAAGGTGCTGTAATATATTCATTTTTAGCAGCGTTATGAAGAACAGCTACTGTGAATTCTCTTCCAGATAAATACTTTTCGGAAATTGCTGTATTACCATACTTAGCAAACAAGCTATTGGCTTTTTTTATAAAGTCATCAGAATTATAAACAATGGAATCATCATCTACTCCATTTCCATTGGCAGCATTTAGTGGTTTGATGAATTGAGGATAAGGAATGGTTTCATTGGTTTTGGACAATACGTTATCCGGTGTAACAGTTGTAAAACTTGCAGTTTGGATGCCTTTTTTTAACATGAAGTTTTTAGCAAGGATCTTATTTGAATCGTATTCTAAAACGTCTCTTTTTGATCCAGTATAGGTGATACCTGCATCTTCGAAATATTGTGATAACCAAATCTTCTGATCATCATCTCCGTGAATGTATTTAACTGCTAGAACAACAATGTCTGGCGATAATAAAGTAACGACATCTAAATCTTGTTCAGAAGAACAACTCTTAATGGTGACACTATTAAAGTTACTTTCTAAAGCCTCTTTCATGGACAGACATGATTTCATTAAACCAAAACCGGTTTCTTTCATTTGTTCATTTTCTGTGGTGACGATGATAATTTTCATTTTTATCCTTCTTTCGTTGTTACTATAGGGGTGTAACTGACTAACCTACTTATTTTTTGGTACACAAAAACCGAGCTATGATTAAGTAAAATAAGTTAATCATACTCTAGAATACCTTTTGAATCTAATGTGTAAAGCACATTCATTCATCACCATACAATAGTTAACGAGTACTAAGCTGATGTTTCGCAACGAGTGTTGTTACTTGAAAGGAGTTATTTATTTGTGTAAGTTGGATAATCAATAAACATCGAAAGGAGTAGTTTATCTATAGAGGTTGGAGATTTAGTAAAAGTATTTCATTCGTTAAGAAAAGATTGTATATATGTATCAAGTATATGCTATAAATAGGCAGTAAGCAAATGATCGATATGCAACCCCTATGGCATATCGATTATTAGTTGCTATAAAATGTACTAATAATTGAGGAAAAAAATGATATTGTCCTCAGTATTTTTTGGATACTAAAAAAATTGAAGGCGTTAAAAATAGCTAATTTTAACACTGAGCTGATTATGGGTACTAATATATAAATATGATATATTCAACGATAAAGGAAAGCGATCATTAGTCTAAGCCAAGAGTTTGCATATGAATAATCCAAGATATCAAGTATATCCGATATGCTCATACAACCGATCCTCTCCATTGTAAAAGCATTGCACGCTCAATGTGTATAGACGTTGAATATTCTCAGTTGTTAACAATTAAATAGATGACATTGCATACCCCACAGATGTGGAGTGCAGTGTAAAATATAATCATTAAAATTCCACACAGAACCTAAAAAAATCCTCCTACAATCAAAGCACTCAACAAACCATTCTTAAACAATAGGTAAAAAACACAACCTAAACTCTAGATTTCATGTACTTTAGTAATGCTGTGATTGCTCAGAGCATCATTTTTATGCAATGAATTTGACTCAGCTTCATTAAATGCTCACATACGTCATCATTTCTTTTCCATAGGCTACTTTACTATTTAGTGAGAAGCGATGGGATCTTTAGGTAACAGCATTTCTCGTCCTTGTAGTGGAAGAAACGCAAGAGTGATTGAGAGTATAGAAATTCCGTATCGTCTAGATGTTCGCGACGATTAATTAATAAAAAAGGTAACACTGATCTAAAATCAATGTTACCTTTTTATCATATTTGTACTTCCTGAAGTAAGCTGGTAAATTACTTTTTTAGATCAATGATATTTTGTAGTAACATTTTACAGTTGCCACAATCAGTACCTGCACCTGTTACTTCACCAATTTTTTCAACTGTGTCTGCGCCATTTTCAACCGCTTTAACAACGTCTTCAACAGTAACCATTTTACAGCCGCAAGCCATTGATAATATCTTTTCAATATCTTTGATACAATTACCACAACCTGTTCCTGCGCCGGTCATTGTTTTTATTTCTTCTACAGTACGTGCGCCTTTAACCATTGCTTTTCTGATATCAACATAACTCACTTGTTTACAGTGACAAATAATTCGGTTTACTGGGATCAGAAAAGCCATTACAAATAGTGTTTCATCTGATTTAATCGAATGTATTGAACCCGCTGGAGCAATAAATGAATCACTTGGTGAAAACTTAAATTCCTTGTCGTCTACGATACCAATTCCATTACCCTTAACACAATAGAAGATTTCATCTTGAGTTGCATGTTCATGAGGAGGTACTTTTAAAGTTGGGGGGATTAAATAAGTCCTAGTTTCAAGACCTTCTTTTAAAGCGTTAAAATCAACACCTTGTTCTAATGCCTTTTTATACATCATTTCTTTCATGGCTTCCATATCCATTTCTTTTTTCATTTCATCTGAACTCATATTATTACTCCTTCTTATAT
>JABXKX010000064.1 GCA_013619035.1 Peptostreptococcaceae bacterium | reverse complement strand
ATTCAGATGGTAGGTTGCCAAATTGTTATTTGTTACACTGTAATGGGAAATAAGAAAACGAATGGAGAGTATATGAAGAAGTTAATATTTTTACTAGCTATGATACTGTTGATCGGATGTAACGAAAGTGACGTTAAACCTTATAACTTAGGAGACGACAATCTAGGGCTAAAATCTATCATTATAAAGAAATATGAAAGACGAAATGAAGATAAAGTAATGATCGGTCATTATTTAGAAGAATACAATCAAAAAGGACCTCTGATGAGTAGGATAGAATACAACTTGCTTGAAGAAGGAAAAATATACTCCAAACATGAGAGATTTTATGATAATAATGATAATATTTTAAAATCTTTAACATACACCAATGGTGAACTAGAACGTGAAACCATCTATACCTATAAAAGGAAAAAGATTCATAAAGTAGAGAATTATCATAAAGATGAGTTGGTGTATACAACATCTTATGAATACAAGAAAAACTATAGGAAGACAACCTCATTGAATCTATTATATGATACTGAACAAGTGAATGAAGAGGTATACAACGATGATGGCAGTTATACTCTAAATTCTGATGTGGACGGTGAATATACTGGATCCGTTAAGATTAATTCTGAAAATCAGGTGTTGGAATCCTCGAGATATGAGAATGATAATTTGATGGAATTATCTACTTTTGAATACGATGAAAAAGGTAATAAGACAAAGATTATTACTAAAGAATCCAATGGAAAAGAAAGTGTAAGGTTATTTGTATATGATGAGTATAACCAGCTCATTCGATTCGAAAACGATGAAGGGGGTTCTGATTTTGTACTTGAGTATATCTATGAGTATGATGATAAAGGTAATTATATTTCAAAAGTAGACAAAACGTATGGTGAAATCTCTCGTTATGAAGAAAGAACAATAACTTATTGGGATTAGTTCAGTTTATTTGCTACACTGGAGTTAGGTTGAATCAACTATAAAGTGAGGTTAGAATGCAGAAACTCATTAATACATCACAAAATTTACTAGATGAAAAAGGTCAATTGTCTAATCCTGGTTACGCAACAAAACTTCTGTGGAAGTATTCAAGAGATATGGTTAAGTCGCCGAAGATTTTATTGAAGGAGTGGGATTATTATTTGATTTATAATCAAGATTATGCCATTGCTTTAACGGTAGCAGATAATGGTTATTTAGGTGTCACATCAGCATCTGTTTTAGAATGGGATTCCAAGTTTCAAGTGACAAAATCTAAAACCATGCCACTGACGATGGGTAAACTGGGTATGCCGTCTTCTTCTGATAGCGGTGATATAAAAGTAAAAAACAAACAAGTAAAAATGAATTTTATAGTGGATGATAGGAGAAAATTAGAAGTCTGCTTTGATGATTATCATGAGAGATGTGCTTTAAAAGGTCATGTTTATTTACATAATCACTTAGATATGGACTCAATGGTTATTGCAACACCGTTTCATAACAGTAAAAGAGCATTCTACTACAATCAGAAGATTACTTGTATGCCAGCACATGGAGAAATTACTTTAGGTGATAAAACCTATGCTTTTGATCCTGAAGATTCATTTGGCATACTGGATTGGGGCAGAGGTGTCTGGACTTATAAAAACACATGGTACTGGGGTAGTGCTTCTGGTAGATTAGGTGAGGATGTTTTTGGATTTAACATTGGTTATGGTTTTGGTGATACATCTCATGCCACTGAAAATATGTTGTTTTTTAATGATAAAGCACATAAGTTAGAACATATCAATTTTCACATTCCAGAAGATTATCTTAAACCTTGGAAATTTTCAAGTTCTGATGGTCGTTTTGAAATGGATTTTATGCCAATCCTAGATAGATCAGATCATATTAATGCGTTGGTAATTGAAACCAATCAACATCAAGTTTTTGGTAGATATACAGGGACGGCTATTTTAGATGATGGCACAAAAGTAGAATTAAATGACTTCTTAGGTTTCGCTGAGAAAGTATCAAATAGATGGTAAATTTATTCCCTATACATTGTATAGGGAATTTAAATGTAAAAAACGAATTAAATTGTATCCTTGTATAAATGGTTTTTATACAGGGATTTTTACTTTATAGAAACTTATATTAGCATTACGACTACTGAAATATTCTGTTATATAGTATGCTATAACTAGAGATTAATTTTCATTAAGGAGTTTGTATGATTGAAACAAACATGAATCAATATATTAGATCTGTGATGTTAGAAGGTGTTTATGACGCTTCAATTTATCCGTTTTCATTAAATGCATTCAAAGAGTTTAAAGAGTTGGATTTACATCCAAAAGTGACTTATATAATTGGTGAAAACGGTAGTGGGAAATCAACGTTGCTTGAGGCAATTGCTATAGCTTATGGCTTTAATCCTGAAGGAGGGACTAGAAATCTGAGTTTTGAAACCAGTGCTTCTCATTCTGTTTTGCATGATTATCTCAAACTGATTAAAGGTATCAGATCACCCAAAGACGGCTTTTTCCTTAGAGCGGAAAGTTTCTACAATGTGGCTTCTCACATTGATGATATAGACCGATATGGTGGATTAGGTAGACCTATAATTGAATCCTATGGCGGAACTTCTTTACATAAACAATCCCATGGAGAGTCTTTTATGTCTTTGATGGTACATCGATTTGGAGGTCATGGTGTCTATATCCTTGATGAGCCTGAAGCGGCTCTATCTCCAATGAGGCAACTGGCCATGCTCAGTAGAATGCATGAGTTAGTAGAAGAGGGTTCTCAGTTTATCATCGCAACACATTCGCCAATTGTGATGGGATACCCGGAGTCGACGATATATTTAGTGGATGATGGCATGAAACAAGTTGCCTATGAAGAGACAGAACATTACCAGGTGATGAAACAGTTTATGAATCACAGAGAAGGGATGTTAAAACATCTACTTTAGTGATTTGAAAAATAGAAGAAAGTGTAAGAATTATAATGTGAGTTATACTATAAATCTGTAGTCATATATAGGAGGTCCTATGA
>JABXKX010000308.1 GCA_013619035.1 Peptostreptococcaceae bacterium | reverse complement strand
TTAACAAAAGTATAATATCATTTTTTCGCATCTAATGCAAGTATTATAATTGATTTTTATGAAGATTTATATTATTATTGTAAAGTACTAAAGAAAGACTCAATAATCAGCTAACTCTAGTTAGTTGTATTTTTTTATATACGATGGAGGAAAACATGTCACTTGAAAGACAGAGCAAAATTAGGAACTTTTGTATTATTGCCCATATAGATCATGGGAAATCAACATTAGCCGATCGATTGATTCAAAATACTGGTGCCTTAAGTGAAAGAGAAATGAAAAGCCAGATATTAGATACGATGGATCTTGAAAGAGAACGTGGTATTACAATCAAACTTCAAACTACAAAATTAGTTTATACAGCACAAGACGGAGAAACTTATACACTTAACTTAATTGATACACCAGGTCACGTCGATTTTACTTATGAAGTATCAAGAAGTTTGGCAGCCTGTGAAGGTGCAGTATTGGTAGTTGATGCTGCACAAGGTGTTGAAGCACAAACACTTGCTAATGTTTATTTAGCAGATGAACAAGGATTAGAGCTTCTGCCGGTATTAAATAAGATTGACTTACCAAGTGCAAGACCAGAAGAGATAAAAGCTGAAATTGAAGATCTAGTAGGTATTGTTGCGGATCATGCACCGATGATATCTGCAAAAAATAACATCAATATTGGTGAAGTATTAGAACATATCGTTACAGATCTTCCAGCGCCAGCTGGCGATGAAAAAGCACCACTTAAGGCTTTGATATTTGATTCAGAGTACGATCAATATAAAGGTGCAATTGCTTTTACTCGTATTTTTGATGGAAAAGTTAAAAAAGGCGATGAGATCATGATGATGTCTACCGGTCAAACATTGGAAGTTGTTGAAGTTGGTATTTGTGTACCAAACCAGGTGGTTGTAAAAGAATTAAAAGCTGGTGATGTTGGTTATATCACAGCTAGTATTAAAAACGTACGAGATTGCCAAGTAGGGGATACAATTACTTTGGCGAACAATCCAACGCCTAAAGCATTACCGGGCTATAAAGAAGCAACCTCGATGGTATACTGTGGTATATATCCAGTAGAAGGTGAAAGTTTTGAGTTGATCAGAGATGCTTTGGAAAAATTAAAGTTAAATGATGCAGCATTATCATTTGAGCCTGAGACCTCATTGGCATTAGGATTTGGTTTTAGATGTGGTTTCTTAGGTTTACTTCATATGGAAATTATTCAACAGAGATTATTCCGTGAATTTGATTTAGATATTATTACAACAGCACCAGGTGTTATTTATAGAG
This sequence comes from Peptostreptococcaceae bacterium, assembly GCA_013619035.1. Next base: position 1,697 of record JABXKX010000308.1, on the reverse strand, counting down.
TTACTAAGACTAATGGTACAATTGAATTTATCCAAAATCCAGCTAATTTACCACCACAAACCGAAATTGAGTTGATGGAAGAACCAATTGTAAAAGCTGATATTATCGTGCCAAATGAGTTTGTTGGTAATGTTATGGAGTTGTGTCAAGATCGTCGTGGTACGATGTTAACGATGGATTACATTGATACAAGAAGAGTTATTTTACATTATGACTTACCATTGAATGAAGTAATTTATGATTTCTTTGATGCTTTAAAATCTAAAACAAAAGGATATGGTTCTTTAGATTATGATTTCAAAGAATACTTACCATCTGATTTAGTTAAGATGGATGTTCTTTTAAATAAAGAGATGATTGATGCATTCTCATTAATCGTACATTCTACAAAAGCTGAATCAAGAGGTCGTCAGATCTGTGCTAAATTACGTGAAGTAATTCCAAGACATATGTTTTCGATTCCTATTCAAGCTGCAATTGGAAACAAAGTAATTGCTAGAGAAACCATTAAAGCCATGCGTAAAGATGTACTTGCAAAATGTTATGGTGGAGATATTTCTCGTAAGAAGAAACTATTAGAGAAGCAAAAAGAAGGTAAGAAGAAGATGAGATCTTTAGGATCAGTTGATGTTCCTCAAGAAGCTTTCTTAGCTGTTTTAAAATTTGATGATAAGTAAAAAAAGCCGCTTTTGCGGCTTTTTGATATAGGTGTGCATATGAAAAAAATAAGTTTGTACCTACATATCCCGTTCTGCGTTAGAAAATGTGGGTATTGTGATTTCATTTCTTTTGAATACAATTCAAAAGAAATGGAATATTATTTAGACAACTTAATAAAAGAAATAAAGTATTACGGCAAACATTACTCGCAAAAGGTACATACCGTCTTTATTGGTGGTGGAACGCCTAGTTTGTTAACAGGCAATCAAATGCAGAGTTTGATGACAGCAATTGAAAAAGCTTTTGATTTGTCCGAGTGTGTAGAAGTGAGTATGGAATCTAACCCGGGAACGCTTTCTTTAGAAAAGTTATTGGCTTATAAGGATGCAGGTATCAACCGAATTAGTATGGGTGTACAAACCCTTAATAATGATACCTTAAAATCCTTAGATAGAATTCATAATGTTGAGATGGTTTATGACTCGGTAGCGTCAATTAAAGCAGCAGGGCTAACCAATTTCAATATGGACTTGATGTTTGGTTTACCAGGACAGTCGTTAAAACAATTGGAATCAACAGTTGATAAGATGATTGAACTGAATCCAACACATATTTCGGCTTATAGTTTGAAATATGAAGAAGGTACAGAGTTTTATAAGAAGTTAGAAAGTGGAGAGCTTGAAGTCTTTGAAGATGAACTAGACAGAGAGATGTATCATTTGATAATAAAGAAGCTGGAAGAAGCAGGGTATCTTCAATATGAAATATCTAACTTTTCTAAGGCTGGCTTTGAATGTCAACATAATCTTGTTTATTGGGAAAAGAAACCATACTTAGGTTTGGGTATTGGTGCACATAGTTATATGGATAAGAAACGGTTTTATAATGTTACAACCTTAAAGGACTATGATGAGTTAATAAAAAAAGAATGTCATTCGGTTATTGGTATAGATGAGATTGATCCTGAAGATGATTTGTTTGAAAGCATCATACTCAGTTTAAGACTTAATAAAGGCTGTCTCTTATACACATCTCCT
>JABXKX010000361.1 GCA_013619035.1 Peptostreptococcaceae bacterium | reverse complement strand
GTATATTTAGGAGTAACCTCTAAAAGAAAACTCAATACATGCTCGTGATTTCTTTCTCTAAATATAAAGTACATCTGATGCAATATTGTTGGTATGAATCTTAAACTTAACTTCTCTATTTTAAGAATTTCCATTAACGTAGCTATTACAAAATCATCCTCTAATTCAGAATCACGGAGTATATTCAAGATCAATAATAACTCATCCCATTTCAATTCAGGTTCTCCAATAATACCTCGAATCACCTTACACTTAATTTCTGCAGAACTCTCAGAATAGGCTTCTAAAATCTCAGCTTTGAATAACGTTGGAACAGAATCAAAATAATCCGACTTAATATACTCTTCGAACAAAGAACTGTTTTCACAAAACATTGCTTTTACAATGCCTGGTTTACTCCAAGATATACCAACCTCATTTATTATCTCATTTTGAATACATAGAAATTCATGCAAACTCTTTGTATCTGTATATTTCTCATTCAGTAGCTTGGCGATATATAATGAATCTGAATTATCCTCATCTAAATCGATCATTACATGATCCACAAACCATTCCCATCTATCTTCAACTGGAGCTACTTTCAACAACCCTTCAAAATCAATAATTCTATAATCTGCATCTGTATAAAATTTTGCAAATAGATAATCACATGATCTATCAAATGTTAACATGTATTTTGTTATGTTTTCTGTACAAGTTCTATTAGATGCCCACCAATGAAATAAGATTCTTTCCAAAATTAGTTTGCATGCAATATCTGATGATCCAAGAAGACATTCACCAATCAAATCTACAATCTCTATTCTTTCCTTTGCAATTTCCTGACTAAGAGGTATATCATCTGAGTTCACTCTTGCTACACCAAAATCTATTAATACCTCTTCTATTTTTACAACAACTTCATAGTCAAGATGATTTTCAAGAAGCTCATTTATTATTCCTATACACTTAGTACGCATTTCCCTTACTTCATCTGTTAGAGATAAAACTCTTTGTGAGATTTCAACACCATTTAACACGTTTCTCGTTACTTCATGACTACCTCGTAACAACTGATTTACTGCTGGAAATAATAACTTTAATGAGTGTACTTTTTCTTCTCTAACCCACGCCATTAAGATATCTAAGTTATCACTAATTACACAAATACTTGTCCTAAAAGGTGAAAAAAATTCTGTTATCAATCCAGCAACTTTGTAGTTATCATATCTTCCCTCTAAATCAAATTCTGAACATAGTCTAATAAACTCCATAACAGCTACTTTGTCATCCAAAACACTCCATAATGCATTAATATTTTCCCCAAAATCATCAGTGGTTATTCTAAAGTATTTTGATTCACTTTGTGCTTTTGCCGTTTCTAAAAAACAGAATAGAAGATTTAGTATGCTCTCAGGAGTAAAGGAGCATAAGTAAACCGAATTCTTAAGAATATTTTTTTGTTCAAAAACACCTTCACTTTTAATCCAATTATCCACAATAGGTTTTACTTTATTCTTAATATCCAAATGATCTATTGATCTTGTGTGATTCAAGCTCTGAAGTACTTTATTTTGATTATTGTTTATTAACCATTCAAATTCCTCAGTGAATTGCTCTTCCTTTAAGATTTTGCTTAATAGAATGTCACCATGTATATCTGGTAAATATCTTATAGTTCTTCCTACTCTAGTAAGTATTCCTGCCAAAAGTAATCTATCAAAAATTGCCTTAATATTTTCATAATCAAGACCTAACCTATCAGCTAATGAGTACATTTCCTTTCCGTCGAGGTTTATCGGAACTAGACATGTACTATAGAAGATGAACTTTAGTGTACTTCCTTCGGGTAGAACATCCACTAAAACTTCATTTATATCCTGTATTAGCTTTATATAAGTTTCTTCAAATAATTTTTCTGGTGTTGTGTAAGATTTATTTCTCCTACCTACTCCAATCCAGCTCACCAAAGCAGGTGAGGGATACCTTGCTACAATTACTTTCTCATCAGCAGCATATTCGCTTCTTGATTTTTGGTATAGTAACTCTTTCAAATCGCTTTTTTCCCATTTGTTAAGGGAAAAAAACTCAAACATTCGATGTAATCCATATTTCTGGATTAATTGTTGAATACTTCTAGAATTATATGTTTGTGCAGATACAAGAACTCTAATATTACTTTCTGACAAAAGTAGTTTAAGTATCTCGTCCAACTCATTAATAGCCAAATCTACATCATCAACTACTATTAAGTAGGATTCAGTGGTTACAAACTCGTCTTGTATTGCGTCTAGAATGTTCCTAACACCTTTCTTCATAACAACAATATTGTCATAATAATTAATTAATGTATCCTTCTGTGGAACTCTAAATAGTAATTCAGTTTTCCCGAATCCTCTATATGAATCGATTAACACGTTTTTTCCTGATATCAGCATATCTGAAATTTGATCTACTTCACGACTAACTTTTTTGATCGCTCTATCAAATTCGATTTCTAGATTAGCAGAATATTGATCGTATTTAACAAATTTGCTTAATCTAACATGTCTTATTTTTGTAACTTCTATGTATATGCTTTCTGTTAGTAACTGGTGTTCTCTTATTGCCTGATAAGGCAACAGGCGGACGTCGGATTCAAGATTTCTATTAAAAATACCTAGAAAATCCTTCACTACTTCATCTGGTGTAGGTTCTCCTTTATATGTATCAATATTTAGTTCAACAATCTCATCTGTGTCTTTATAACTAAGAACGTATTTCAGAATTTTATCAAAATTCTCCTGTCTCGCTATAAAATTATCGTATGCGCCACCGTATAGACCTTTATACTTTCTATTAAATTCGTCTTCTGATTTCTGATAGTGCTCTTCAACAATCTCAGCTAGAGTCGAATCTCTGAAAATTTCATTAGAAACTTTATTTGTTGCTAAACCAAGGACCATAGGAATTGCGATACCATTAATAAAGAACATATACACCACCTCTTTTCTCTCGATCTTCTTTATTATTATATTAGATTTCTTCAGTAGAATCATTACA
>JABXKX010000116.1 GCA_013619035.1 Peptostreptococcaceae bacterium | reverse complement strand
GATCTTCTACTGATTCTTTATGACCTTTGATACGATCTGTCATTCTTTTTAAAGCCATTGTATTTCTTCTCTTTTTTAATAAGGAATCCATCCATGCACCCAACATTTCAGGCAATGATAATAATCTTACCGTATGCCCAGTAGGTGCAGTATCAAAGATAATAAAATCATAATGTTCTGAAGTCTCATTAATGATTTGTACCATTTTATCAAATAAAGCTGATTCATGTGAGCCTGGTGATACTCTTGCCGCATCCAATTGTTTGTTCATTTCATCCAAAATAATAGGACTTACAATACGGCTCATATTACCTTTTATTTCTCGAATATAATCATCTGCTTCCTTTTGTGGATCGATTTCCAAAGCGTCCAAGTTTTCTTTAATCGTGATAATCTTTGGTCCAATTTTCATATTGAATAAATCAGAAGTTGAATGTGCAGGATCTGTTGATACCAACAGTACTTTATATCCTTGACCAGCTTTTGAAACTGCAAAAGCTGATGAACAACTGGTTTTTCCAACACCGCCTTTGCCACCAAAGAATAAAATTTTATTCATAATCTCTCCTTAAGGGTCTATATCTAATCCAGCACCACGTGATTCCCAAACAGATTTTTTACTATCCATCCGTTTTAACCAACTTTCCAAATCATCCCCTAAATAGGGTAACAATTCAAGTGCATAGTAAGTTGTGGGCATATCAATTCCAAGTAGATCAGAGAAACAAAGCAACATGAATTGATCCATACTTTCCTCTGCCTCATTTTCTATATGACCAATTGAACGCCCTTTCATATCTAAAGCCCCTTGAAAAAACAATTTTATATTTTCAAGAAATGACATTTTAACCTCCAAAAATGAAAGCATAGGCTAGGCCTATGCTTCATTACTACCCAACTTTTTTTATTTCTTCATTTGCTGACATATTCTTAAATGCCTTATAAGCTTGTAAGATTAAGACAAATGCTAATATAAACAATGCCACTGAGAAGAATAATAATACATAATTTGTTAAGTTCGCCATGATCAATTGACCAAGTGCAACTAATGTTACAGCAAACATAAATACCATTGGTATGGTTGCCATTCTATGTTCTCTACCCGTCGCTTTTAACCAAATACCGATTGCAAGAAGTGCTATTGCTGATAATAATTGGTTTGCTGATCCAAAGATAGGCCAGATTTGACTCCATCCCTTAAATGCCAATGCACCACCAAATGCTACAGTAATACCTGTTGCAACAAAACGATTTGTTAATACTTTCACTGCAGGACTCTGAGCTTTATCTTTAGAAACAAATGCTTCTTGGAAGATAAATCTAGCAAGACGTGTTGCAGTATCTAAACTTGTCAGCGCAAATGCTGAAATTGCTAATGCTGTAAAACTTGTACCAACTGCTGCTGGTAAACCAAATGAAGCCATAAAGTTACCCAAACCAGTTGAGAAAATTGTTACTGGGTTGCCACCGAGTGCAGCAGCTTGATCTTTAGTAATATAAGCTACAGTGATTAATGCAATTACTGCTAATACACCTTCAATTAACATTGAACCATAACCGATTAGTTTTATATCTTTTTCACTATCAAGTTGTTTTGATGTTGTACCAGAACCAACTAATGAGTGGAATCCTGATATCGCACCACACGCTACAATAACAAATAACATAGGGAACATCATTTTACCATCTACTTCAAAAGCAGTTACTGGCGCTAATTCTAATACTGGATTGGCTAAGAAAATTCCAACTAATCCACCTAATAACATTGCATATAATAAGAATGAGTTCAAATAATCTCTAGGTTGTAATAAAATCCAGACAGGTGTAACACTTGCTACAAAGATATAACCTAAAAGAATTATCATCCATGTTTCTTTTGATAACATGATTGGGAATTTATTTCCTAACCAAATACAAACTACCAGTAAAATTACACCGATAACACTACCAACTGAAAGGCTCACACCTTTTCTATAAACAAAGATACCAAATCCGATTGCAATCACGATAAACAGTATTGAAGCAGTTGCTGCTTCCGGTACATTTACAAACGTACCCGCAACAATATTGGTAAACGCTGCAACAACTAGAAGTAATGTTAACCATGAGAATACAGAAAATAGTTTTTTGCCTGATTCTCCAATATTTTCTCCAATTACTTCACCAAGTGATTTACCATCATGACGTACTGATGCAAACAAAGCACCCATATCATGAACACCACCGAAGAATATTGAACCAATTAAGATCCATAAAAATACAGGTACCCAACCAAAGATGGCTGCACCAATTGGACCAACGATAGGACCTGCTCCTGCAATTGAAGAGAAGTGATGTCCTAGAAGAACTGGCGCTTTTGCTGGTAAATAGTCCACTCCGTCATTTAATGTATGAGCTGGTGTCTTTCTTTTTACATCAATGCCCCACTTCTTTGCTAAAAAAGCTCCATAAGTAGCGTAAGCTACTAGAAATACAAGTACTGAAATTACTACCAATAACGTTGCACTCATTAATTATTACCTCCCAATAATATAAATATTAGTTCATAACAAACCTATCCAGGTCTCCCTTTCCTAGTTTATTAGTTATCCCGTTTCGTGAAACAGGATCAATTAACATAACTTTAGCGTTCACCCAGCCTTTTAATCCAAATGAAAAACTCTTATAGTACTTAAACTTAAGAAGTTGTTTTTGAATCTTTTCGTCCGGCATAGGTGCTTCAAATATAACTGTGACAACACTCGACATATGTTCCTTGTCATACTCAACAATATTTTGTAAATTTTCATTCAAGAAAGCTCTTAACCATTTTAGATCTTCCATCTCAAAAACTCGATCTAGTTTCTTCAGAAAAATATACTCATTATTATTAAAAGCATATATTTCAACATTCTTCAAAAGCATGTATTTTGCATTTCTTTGATTAAAAGATGCATATAATTCAAAATTATGATTGCCTAATTCATAATCCTCCCTGATATCAAAATATCGTTCTAATCCATCTCTTAAAAATGCTTTGTATTCT
>JABXKX010000625.1 GCA_013619035.1 Peptostreptococcaceae bacterium | reverse complement strand
TATTAAAAGAAAAAGAACAAAAAATACAGATAGAAAATAATGGGCTTACAAATAATAAGATTCAATTGATAGAAAGTTACTTGAATCAAATTGGAGGCATAGATGAAAAAAGTTCTTAGTATCATGATGATGATACTATTATTGGTGTCATTTGCTAGTGCGGATACACAAGAAGCAATTGAAATATCACTAAATGGAGAGGTGATGATTTTAGAGGAACCTCCTATTATTGTTGAGGGACGTACACTTATTCCAGTGAAATTTATATTTGAACCATTAGGGCTGCAAGTTTCTTGGGATGCTGAGACAAGAACCGCAACAGGCGCAAAAGACAGTTTGGTGATTGTGATGCCTATTGATAGTGATAAAGCGCTAGTTAATGGTGAAGAAGTTGTTTTAGACGTACCTGCAACAATCATCAATGATAGAACTTATGTACCACTAAGATTTGTTGCTGAAAGTACAGGCGCTTTAGTGGTTTGGCATAATGATACCAGAAGTATTTCAATTGAATACTTAAATGATAAAAATATTGATGCTATATTTGTAGACATATATGAAGATGTTAATGATAATGACGGTCCTAACATACCCGTCATCCGGAAGCAGTATCATAATATTTATGATCAAGTGATGACGATGAAATCAAATTATTTGATTCATGACAATCAAATGAAAAACGATTTGGTTGATTTAGCAAAATCATGTGGTTTGATACTAACACCAGAAATGACTTTAAATGATATGTTGAGTACTTTTAAAAATTATAAAGACACTCAACATTTAGCACTTAAGAAGGATCTTGTGGCAAAGAATACACCATATGAATTTACAAATGGTGACTTATATTATGGTGATTTTTTTAACAATGAGATGTTTGGACTTTCTTATTATCAATTCAAATCAGGTGGCGAATTGATTGGACAGTTTAATAACAATCAAAGAGAAGGTTACCTATCGGAGATTTATGAAACTGGTTTTGATTACAGTCGATTTATTGAGAATCAAGAAGAGGGTTTAGAATTTTCATACAGTCAGCTAGATGATGGTTATGCTTATAAATTAACTTATTATGAAAAGGGTTCAAGAGAAGGTATCAGTCATCAAGTGGCATTTGATAAGAATAATCAATATTTACATGATGCCTATTACAAATTTGAAAATGATAAGTCGGTAGATTTAGAGTATGTGAAATACAAAGAAGGCTTTGAATTATTTGATAGAGGTGCAATCGATAGAGATGTGGTTGTACAAGTTAATCCTAGTGGTAATGTGTATATAGCACCTACCAATTCAGAGGGCATTTCAGATGATATTTTCACAGGTTTTGGCTATTTGAAATTTGCTGATGGTGTTGAGTATATTGGAAATTTTGATGATTGGTCTAGACTTGGAGATGGTTTGTATTATGCACCGGAAGATCAAGATGAATTAAAAACCAATCTAATGAACCAACTGGCAAATGATATCATAGAAGAAATCATCACAGATGAGATGACTGATGCAGACAAAGCAAAAACGATTCATGACTATCTTGCGATTCATATAACATATGATCCAAATCCAATTGCAGAAAATGATTTCAAAGATATTTCTCATACAGCTTATGGTGCTTTAATTGATGGTGTTGCTGTTTGTGACGGGTATGCAGAAGCTTATAAATATTTATTGGATAAAGTCGGCATAGAAAATGTTTTGATCTTTGGAGAAAGTGATGAGGACGGTAACTTTGATGGTGCTGTGAACCATGCCTGGAATTTAATTAAGATAGAAGATGTTTATTATCATTATGACCTAACATGGGCAGATGATGATTTAAATAATGTTATTGTTTATGATTTTTATAAAAAAGATAGTGCGTTCTTTGACGATACGCATCATTGGGTAGAAAGTCAGTATGTTGAGTATTTAGAATAGTGGGTGAGTTGTGGATTTAAGTGTAGTAATACCTGTTATGAATGAAGAGGATAATGTTAGACCTCTTTATAGTCGTCTAAAAAAGACTTTGAATAAGTTAACTTCTTCTTATGAAGTCATTTTTGTAGACGATGGCAGTACAGACCGTACAGTAGAAGAAGTGATGGCAATTAGATCAGAAGATGAGACGGTTAAACTCATAAGCTTTTCTAGAAATTTCGGTCATGAAATGGCCAACAGTGCAGGATTTAGAAAAGCTTGCGGTGAAGCGGTCGTTATAATTGATGGAGATCTTCAAGATCCGCCAGAGCTCATAGAAGAAATGTTTTTAAAATACAAAGAAGGCTATGATGTTGTTTATGCCAAAAGGGCGTCAAGAAAGAAAGAATCATGGCTAAAAAAAATAACGTCTAAATCATTCTATAGATTTATGAAGTATATGAGTTATGTTGAATTACCATTAGATACAGGTGATTTCAGGCTACTGAGTAGACGTGTTGTTGATGAAATTAATAAAATGAATGAACACAATAGGTTCTTTAGAGGTATTACCCATTGGGTAGGATTTAATGTGACCTATGTGGAGTTTAATAGAGATGGTAGACATGCAGGTGAAACAAAATACAACTATTTTAAGTTGATGCGACTTGCTGTTGATGCGATATTATCATTCTCATATAAACCATTAAAATTATTCAGTATTTTTGGAATAGGCATGTCTTTTTTAAGTTTTCTATTTATGATTTATTGGATTGTTTATAAAATCGTTACGGATAATCCTATAGCGGGTTGGACCTCAACGATTACAATTGTTTTATTCTTCTTTGGCGTTCTGATGTTACAAATCAGCGTACTAGGAGAGTATATTGCAAGAATTTATGAAGAAGTAAGAAGAAGACCTCTTTATATTATTCAAAAGCAAGAAGGTATTGAAGATGAAGTTACAAAAAGAGATTAGTCTATACACCTTATTTGGTGTGTTGACCACAATTATCAGTATTGGTACCTATAAACTTTTTTTAGTACTGGGTATTCATTATATTATTGCAACAACACTTTCTGCTATATTGGCGGTTGTTTTCGCATTCTTGACCAACCGATTTTATGTATTTGAAA
>JABXKX010000326.1 GCA_013619035.1 Peptostreptococcaceae bacterium | reverse complement strand
GGTTAATACCGTAGATAGAATTCGAACAGGTTCATTGGAATAAGCACCTTCAGCGGTGAATATAGTAGCACCTCTTTCCAGTTCGCTAATTACATAAGTTTTGATTTCATCAGCTTTTCGACTGATGACTCTAACATTAATTTTAATGTTTAAACCTTCAATAATATTGTCTATTAAGAAAGCATTCATAATCACACCGAATAGTGCATATAAACCTGGTTCTAAACCGTAAACGTTAATAGCGAGTGTTACAATTAAGAAATCTGCAATCAACATACTTTTTCCGATTTCAATGTTAAAGAACTTGTTGATGACCTTTGCGATGATATCTGTACCACCTGTAGAAGCATTTTGATAAAATACAATGGCAAGTCCAATCCCTGATATTAAGATACCAAAGAATAGATTGATAAATGTATCGCTTGTAACAGGTCCTTGAATCGGTGCTAGTTTCTCAAAAATCCAAATGAGCCCTGATAATGTAAAACTAGCATATATTGTTTTGGCACCAAATTGTTTTCCTATTAATAAGAATCCTAGAATAAATAGAATAATATTAGATACAACCATTGTTGCACCTATGGAAACGGCAGGAAATACTTTGTTTACGATCATTGAAAAACCTGTAATGCCTCCAACCGCTAAATCTGCAGGGATTAAAAAGACAGATAGTCCAAAGGTAAGAATGAGTGTGCCAATTGTGATGATGATATAATCTTTAAGTGTTTTCATAGTTCTCTCCTTTTATGTTTCTTTACCCAATGTTATCCATCATATTGATTTTTTTCTGTGTTGTCAATGTGAATATTATTACATTTTAAATACATGTTATTATATGGTAATATTGGATAAAGGAGGAGTGTATGACTATTAGAATAAAAAAAGAATGGATTGGTATGCTGTTGTTGATCATTATCCTATCTATATTGTTTGTAATCAATCAGGAATCGGATGAGGTTGCTCAAGAAATAATTGAACAAGAACCATCTATGATAAAGGTTTATATATCCGGAGAAGTTATAACCCCTGGTGTTTATGAAGTAGAGTCAGAAGACCGATTAGATGCAGTCATTAAGTTAGCTGGAGGCTTTACAGAAAAGGCGGACAAAAGAGGTGTTAACTTAGCAAGGCTTTTAAAGGATGGTGAAATGATTGTTGTTTATGAACAGGGAGATGATGTGGTTTATATTGGACTGGATATATTTAATTATGGGGACAACAATGTCATAGAGGGTGTTGATGGTATTGGAGAAGTACTGGCAAAACGTATTATTGATTATAGAGAATCAAATGGTCTGTATACTTCTTATGAGGATCTTTTAACTGTAGAGGGCATTGGCGAACAAAAGTTGAAAATGATACAAAGCAGTGTGGATGATTAAATCTTTCTAAAGAGGTTTAATATTTACTAAAATGGTGGTAAACTCATACATAAGAAAGAGAGGTCATTATGAATAAAAACGTAAAACTAACAAGTTTAGTTAAAGCAGCTGGTTGAGCGGCTAAAATCGGTCCTGAGACCTTAGCACAAGTTTTGTGTGATTTACCCAAATTTGAAAGTGATCGTTTGATTGTCGGACTTGACACATCAGATGATGCTGCAGTATATAAAATGAATGATGAACAAGCAATTATTCAAACATTAGACTTCTTTACACCGATAGTTGATGATCCATATATGTTTGGTCAAATAGCAGCTGCGAATTCTTTAAGTGATGTTTATGCAATGGGTGGTATACCTATTTTAGCACTTAATATAGTAACGTTTCCGGAGTGTTTAGATCCAAGTATTTTAAAGGAAATCTTAAAAGGTGGTGCTGATAAAGTTAAAGAAGCAGGCGCTCTTTTAGTAGGAGGCCATACCGTGAGTGACGATGAACCTAAATATGGTTTGTCGGTAACAGGTCAAGTTCATCCTGACAAAGTCCTTACAAATGCATCTGCTAAGCCTGGTGATGTATTAATCATAACAAAGCCTATCGGTACAGGTGTTCTGAATACAGCCATTAAAGCTGAAATGTTATCAGATCATATGATTGAAAAGGTTACAGATGTGATGAGAACCTTAAATAAAGTAGCAGCAGAACCGTTTGATAAGATTAAAGTTAATTCATGTACAGATGTTACTGGCTTTGGTTTAGCTGGTCATGCATATGAAATGGCAAAAGGCAGCAACGTGACCATTAAGCTTCACTTTGATCAAGTACCTATTCTAGATGAAGCCATTGAGAATGCAAAAATGGGTTTGGTACCGGCTGGTACCTATAACAATATTAACTATATGCAAGAAGAAATCTTAATTAAAAGAGAAGATGACTATGTAACTGATTTGATGTATGATCCACAAACATCGGGTGGATTATTGGTTTCACTCCCTAAAGAGGAAGCAGATAAATTACTTGCTTATTATGAAGAACATTTAGAAACAGAATTTGCGGTTGTAGGAGAAGTAGTCGAAAAAGAAACCTATGCGATTATTGTAGATTAATGATTCCAACTTTTGTTGGAATTTTTCTTAGGAGGAACCATGAGTAAATTTGGATTTAAACTAATTGATCAACATCAAATAAAAGATATTAAAGCAGAAGCTTTTGTTTATGAACATGAAAAAAGTGGTGCAAGACTTTTACATCTACAAAATGATGATGACAACAAGGTGTTTTCAGTAGCATTTAGAACACCACCAACAGATAGTACCGGTGTCCCACATATTATTGAACATTGTGTATTGTCTGGATCAAGAAAATATAAAACAAAAGAACCCTTTATGGATATGGTAAAAGGTTCTTTAAAGACGTTTATTAATGCGATGACATTCAGTGATAAAACAATCTATCCAGTTGCGAGTAGAAATGAAAAAGATTTTACGAATCTTATGGATGTTTATTTGGATTCAGTATTTTTCCCTATGATTCATGAGGAAAAAGAAATCTTTATGCAAGAGGGATGGCATCATAGTATTGAGAAGATTGATGAACCTCTAAAATACAATGGTGTGGTTTATAACGAAATGAGAGGTGCATACTCTCAACCA
>JABXKX010000318.1 GCA_013619035.1 Peptostreptococcaceae bacterium | reverse complement strand
CTTTTATATCTGCACCATCCTCATGTTTTATTGTGTCATTGAACTTTGTGACATTCATAAAGTTTCTCTCTTTCATTGTTAAGTATACGTCAGAAGTCTGCAACTTTTCGGATGGAGCAAATGATAAACTCCTATTCCTGTGATTACACTGAGCCTTTCGTTTTTTCGACATCCTTTATCCTTGTATATTGTCATTTCTCACGATTTGCCTACTTTTTCAAGACTACATATGACTTACCTTGTTTCACTGTTCTAATAATTATGATTTGCTTAGCCTCTGTCTATAAACTAGAGAAGCTCTGTCCAGTTCACTATAATGCCATAGTAATCATTACAGCCTCGTTCTCTAATCATTTTCATTAAGGTATATCAACCACTTTCACCTTTCCACGACCGACGATTCTTACGACAATTCACTTACGTTAATCATACAAATCTTTTCCTATCAACAAAAAAGTTATGGTTACTGTCCTTCTCACATTATCCCGAATACTTCGCACCATTCATTACTTATTAGGCACTTTCGGTAGGAATACTACGAAATGGATGTAGTAGAACTTGGCAATTTTAAAAAGCAACTTTCAAGTCGAGCGCTATGAAATTGTCTGATTTCTTTATCCGAAAGTACAATTTCAAAATAACCTTATTGATACTTGTCCATATTTCCAGATTCTCATTAGTTTCAGGTATCCGCCAACTTACTCTGCAACACAATCACGCTTTCAGCTTCTTGATTTCTAAAACGTCCTACCGACTTATGGTCTGTATTACCTTTCGATAACATAATCCTAAAGGGTATTAGAACTAAAAAAAGTGTAGACCAGGTCTACACTAATGCAACTTCTTATCAAATCGAGTAGCTAGAAATCAGGTTAATTAATCCTGATTTCTTTGCTCTCACAGAACCGCACGTACGTTTTCCGTATACGGCTCCTGAAACCACTAATCAAACTAGTAATAGTTCGACAACAACCCAACTTCATACTTATATAAGTCTATGAGACCCTTTTCATCAAAGTATTTATTCGGTAGTATCAAATGAATCATTTGCGTAGCTGAGTTCTTCCACCTGCACACATCCATTTTCATCCCATTTCCTTTGATGTTTAATTTCCTCATTTCCTTATGCATTTTCTTGTATGTTTTCCACTGTTTCATTTTAATCATACGCAAACGTCTTCTTATCCATTGCATCATATCTCGCAATAGTTTCTTGATATTTGCCACTTTGAAGTAATTTATCCACCCTCTTAAAACTGGATTCAGTTCTTTTATTACCGATTCCAAGCTTCTTCCAGCGTTTCTTTTGGTTATCTGACGTATTTTGTCTTTAAACTTTTGAACTCTTTTGGATTGAACATAAAGGTATTTTCCTTTGATTATAAAGCCTAGAAATGCTACACCTTCATTAATGTTGGTTAGATGTGTTTTCTCTTCATTCACTTTAAGTTTCAATTCTTTTTCGAGAATTTCAGTTGCATAACTGCGGTAGTTTCCCGCAGTTTGCTTATCCTTTGCAAAGATTAAAATATCATCAGCATAACGAACAATGCGAATACCCTTAGATTTCATCTTTTGATCAAACTTGTTCAAATAGATATTCGAGAGTAAAGGTGAAAATACACCTCCTTGGCTCGATCCGATTGTCGTTTCTACGAATTCATTTTCTATCATGACACCGGACTCAAGAAATAATCGTATCAAATCTAATACTCGACCATCACTTATGAGTTCACTTACTGATTCAATTATCAATTCGTGATTTAGGGTATCAAAACACTTACTTAAATCCATGTCTACTACTTCGGTTAAATCATATCGGTTCATGAATCGTTCTGCTTTTGCAACTGCTTGTTGTTGTGAATGTCCACGTCTGTATCCATAGCTTGATGGATGAAATGTTTTATCAAAGTGTGGTTCTATGATATTTACAATAGCTTGTTGTACAACCTTATCCCTTACTGTTGGCATACCTAAGTTTCTTATACCACCATCATCTTTTCGAATTTCTACTCGTTTTACAGGACTTGGTTTATACGTGTTGGTTTTCAGTTGCTCATGAAGAATGTTGATATTTTCAGTCTCATTCGCTTTGAAATCCAAAACAGTTTCTCCATCTATTCCTGGAGCTCCATTGTTTCTTCTCACATGTTTGAATGCGTTCTTCAAATTTTCTTTCCGATATATTTTATCGATAAGGCTGTATAGCTTCTTCATTTGCTTTCCTTCCGTAGTTGCTACATTCTGTTATATTTCTTAATCTGACTATACGTTCTTCACTGATTTCATTTGACGTCTCTAGCTCTAGGCAATCTTATCTTCACTTCATCAGCTGATTCATATCCTTGTCATTGATTACCTCGTAGAATTTTCTTACTACCAAATAAACATATCTTTAAACATTTCAGTTCGCTTTCAACAGCTTCATCTTTTCTTGAAATATCCTTGAATGTACTTCGTAATTTCTTCCGTCCTTCGCATCTTATGAAGCGTTTGGCTATCATAAGTCTAGAATTACTGTGAATCTAGTCATCTAAGTTTTATCCTCCACACAATTACTTGCTTTCACAGGCTTAGATTTTATCACTACTACGACTTCATCTGCATACAGCATTCTATAACAACCCTTGCTCTCGCTTGTGATTATTAACTACAGCTTCGAATACTGTACTTCCGAGGTTAAGTTATTTCGCCTGTCTCAGAAACGACCATCATAATATATATGCTTTATACCAATCTTAGGACTTCCTCACTTTATGGAGAGTTATCCAACATACATACCAGCATTGGTTCACTTTCGTTCCATTCCTAAAACCGCCATCAGCTTCCTTCAGACCCACTTGTCGCCAAATACGCCCTTGCCTACAGCTTGCCTTCCCATTGGTTAGGTGGTTAGGTCTTCTTTCAGACCATCGGCTCTATAACATGCCCCGCAAACATAAAACCTACCCCAGATGAGGTAGGGCCATTCTAAATTTTCGCCATTTCTTTTAATTCACTACTCATTCGTTCAATATCATCTAACATACCATTCACTTCATTAG
>JABXKX010000041.1 GCA_013619035.1 Peptostreptococcaceae bacterium | reverse complement strand
CTTTAGTAATTTTACCAATTTCAATAGGTTTATATTATCTTGCTATGCCACTGATCAATTATTGTACATTAGATGACAACATGATTACTATTCATAAAAATGCTGTTGTATTTAGATACAAGATCAAAAGAGATGAATTAGAATGTTGTCGAGTTAATAGAAATGATTTAGAGTTTTATACAGTTAAAGATAAGTCTTTTGCAATTCACTTAGATTGGTCTAATAAAGAACAAGTTATTCAGTTGATCAAGAAGTTACAGAGTTTTACTCAAGTATATGAAGGTAATACTCAAACAAGTATTGATTTAAAAGATTTTGATCTTTAATCATAGAAAAAAGCTGCTAAGCAGCTTTTTTTAATCTCTTGATTCAAATCCATTTGGCATATAGTTAATGTCAGGCCAATCTCCATTTTCACGTAAATACAGTCTTCTTTTACATTCATTATGCCTTCCACCTCTACAGTAGATTCTTATAAAACCTTTGCATTGAATATTTTGATCACTTTCATATTTTTTCTTGAAATCACATTCATCGCTTACTGGACATAGCATTGTATCATCTCCTATCTTTTCCAAATAAATTGTTTTAAGTACTCATACGAAATATCATCTAAAGTGACATGAGGTACACCTATTTGTCTACCAACAAATCCACCATGATAATCTGAACCTCCAGATTGTTTCATATTATGCTTGTTACAATAATCCACATAATATTTAACTTCTTCTTCTGTTTTGCTATATGGTGAGTAACATTCTAATCCATCTAATCCTAATAGTCTAAAGTAATCTAAAGTTTCTAGATTTAACCCACCAGGTCCATTTGATGATGGGTGTGCCATAAATATAGTTGCACCCGCTTTATGAGCAATAGTAATGATCCTTTCAGGATTTGGAAACTGCATCTTAGCTGGACAGGCATCCGCAATATCAAAGTAATCGTATATTGTTTCAACAACACCCATTTCCTTTAAGAAATTAAGTGATGGCCAACCTCCGATATATGGATCGTCTTCGTATGCTAAGAATTGTTCTAGTGTTACTTTAGGGTCTAAATACTTAACAATTTCAATATCAAAATCCGTTCGCACCTTTTTAATTTCTTCTATAAGTTCAATAAACTCTTCATTGGTTTCATCATAACCGTATACTAATAGGTGGAATTCTTTACCTTCATATTTCGTTGCAATTTCTACACCTGGTATAAAGAGTAAATTTTCTCCAATTAAAGCCTTTTTCATTTCTTCTAAACCATTTGTCGTATCATGATCAGTTAATGAAAACAAACCAATCCCCGCTTCTTTTATTTCTTTTATCAACCCTTTACAATCTAACTTGCCATCAGAATGATAGGAATGCATATGTAGATCAATTTTCATTATACCAATTCCCTAAACCCTTCATATGGATCCATTACAACTATATCAAATGTTGATTTACCACTTCTTACAAGTGGCAATTTTGCTAGATAATTTTCTGCTTCTCTTTTAGAAACACACTCCATCAGAAGTATCACTTCATTAGAGTCTTCTCTTTGATTAATTTCTCTAATATAACCATGCAAATAAAGAGCATACATAGCTTTTCTTTGTTCAGCGAGTAAAACTTCTTTTTCACCCAACATAAGTGGACATAATTCGTTCTCTATTGCAAGTATTCTCATAACTACCCCTTTAGTATGTTCTTAAGTACACCTTCATCATGAAGATCATGTATTTTAGAACAATCACCAATAAACTCACCATCAACGAAAATTTGAGGTAATGAACCGCAACCTGTTTTAGCTTCTAATTCTTGTAGTCTACTGTCTCCCCACGGAATAACAGTTTCTTCATATTCGATTTCTAGTTTATCTAACAATTTTTTTGCTTTCACGCAAAACGGACACATTCTAAAAGTCCAGATGTCTACTTTTTTCATTGTTCTCTCCTGTCTCAAATTTCTTACATGATAATCTTAAACGTATCATATAATTAACTGTTAATATGCCATATACGATTAAAAAGATTGATATTGCATTACTGTTTTTCAACACTAGTGCAGCAATTAATAACACAATACAAAATACTGCCGTACCAATTGAAGTGAAATACATCAATTTTCTTACGTATTCTGATAACCCTTTTTTATCATATAACTTTTTATCATCATAACTTTTAAGCACTTCTACATACTGTGTATTACCTATATATCTTCCTAAGAAAAAGATAATACCACTGGGTACTAGAAATATCAATATTAAAAACGGACTCATCTTACCTCCTTCTATACTTATTCATTATCTCTAATATCTACTACTTATGCAAGAAAAAAAGCCATTATTCATGGCTTTTTTCATCTTGTTTAAATTTTTGCATTTCTACTTCTATCTGTTCAGCAACGACGCCGATGGATTGAGAAGCATTCATAATCTCATCCATATTTTGAATTTGATTTGCCATCATTGAAGAAACAGAGTCTGCAGCCGCTGAAGATTCCTCAGTCACTGCGGCAATATTACCAATTGAAGTGACAACAACATCCTTTGATACCGTCACATCATCAAGCTCTCTAGTCAACTGTTGTATCAATTTAATAATACCTTGAACACTTATAATAGTATTTTTAATAGCACTAGATACATTCTTTGTAGCCAAATCAGTTTCATCTGCTCTATCCCTTGCAACAGAAATATTATCAGAAACAACTTTAACCTGATCTTCAATTTTAACTGTAAATGCTTCAATTTGATTGGTTGATTCAGATGTTTGAACCGCTAATTTTCTAATTTCATCGGCCACAACTGCAAAACCTCTACCAGCTTCACCAGCTCTTGCAGCTTCTATTGATGCGTTTAAAGCTAATAAATTGGTTTGTTCTGCAATATTTTTAATAACTATAACAATTTCATCAATCTGATTGGACGTTTTAAGAAGTTCTGTGACATTTGTTTCCATCACATTTGTATTCTCAACACTTTCTTCAGTAATTATCTCTAGTTTTTCTACAACTTCAGAAGAAGATTCATTAACTGTTTTTGTTTCTTGCGAATATTCGAGTGCTTTTGTAACACTT
>JABXKX010000427.1 GCA_013619035.1 Peptostreptococcaceae bacterium | reverse complement strand
CTCGGAGATGTGTATAAGAGACAGCATTAATACAGCATATACAATATTACCAATAATTGCGAAGATTAACTGATCCATAGGCTGACTTAAGATTTCCTTTATGGCTGGTTTCCATAGTGCCACACCGGTTAAATGTTCAATAGCTTTAACGGCTGTAAAGATTGCAATAAAACCTGCTGTGAAAACTTCTACAACCGAAACAATAACTTTTGATCCTATCTTTGCATAAGCAGACATAGGAATTGAGAAGTATAAATCTCTAGTAGATTGTTTGGCTTCAAGCCTAAGGCTATTAACTGCACCAACAATCGAGCCGAATGACAATGCCGAACCCAAAAGGATAAAGAAAATCAACTGGAATCCAAAACTTTCTATGCTATATGTTCCTTCTGATTTGAATTTTATTAAAAATCCAAAGTATACTAAGAAGTAAGCAATTAATAGACCAAAAGACACTTTCCACTTACGCTGAAATTCATATTTCAATAATTTAATCATGTTTATAAACCTCCTTGTAAAGGTCATGAATAGACATTTGACGTTCTGTTCTTAACGTTTCAACATCACCTTTTAACTCCAGTCTTCCTTTTCTGATAAAGATAACATCATCAATAATTTTCTCAAATTCATGAACCAAGTGACTCGATATAACAATACACTTATCATCACTAACTTCTGCTGCAAGCATCTCTAGAATCATATCTCTTGAGATAGGATCTATACCATTTAAAGGTTCATCAATTAAATACAACTCTGCTTTTCTAGCAATTGTAAGAGCTACTTTTAAACGACCTCTTTGTCCTGTAGAGAGTGTTTTTATGGTACTCTTTGGTGATAAATCCAATACTTTAATGGCATCTAATACCTTCTGTCTGTCAAAACCTTCAAAGAAATCTTCATAGAAATCTATCACTTGACTAACTTTCATCCAGGGATATAGATGTGATTCAGTCGGCATATAAGCCACTTTTTGTTTTAAGTACTTCCCTTTTAAGGGTTGATCATAAATAATTTCGCCTGAATTTTTTTGAAGTAATCCAGATAGGATTCTCATGAGAGTAGATTTCCCACTACCATTTGGACCTAAAAGACCTGTAATTTTACCTTTTTCAAACGTTACAGAAAAATCGTTTAAAGCTTTTACAAACATGTATCGTTTATTTAAGTTTTTAACTTCTAAAGCAATCATTTCTTACCTCCATTTAACATTTTTTTTACTGTAATCAGTATTTCTTCTGATGTGTATCCTATTTCATTCATCTTCTCAATGAAGATATGGGCAATATCATCTGACATCTCATGTTTAAGCTTTAATACGATGGCTTCTTCTTCAACAATAAAGCGACCAATACCTCTTTTCGTATATGCCAAACTCATGCGTTCCATTTCTTGATAAGCCTTTTGTACTGTATTGGGATTAACTTTGAGTTCAAGTGCATAATCTCTAACACTTTGAAGTTTATCTCCTGGTTTACAAATACCTAGTACAATATCTCTTTTGATGAGATCTATGATTTGAATGTAAATAGGAATATGGTTTTCAAAATTCATAATACCTCCTGACGTGTTCTAGTTACATAATACACCTATACACCTTAAAAAACAATAAAAAAAACCTTAAGAAAAGGTTAATTTTAATTCGACTTAACAATGATGATGTCATTTTTCAGTTATTTTAATCTTCTATAGTAACGACCACTATTTCAGGTCTGTTAAAAATTCTTAATTTAAAAATACTATTTCCCAATCCTCTACTCATCACACTCATGGTATTACCCATTTTAAATATGCCGCTTGTATAGTCAGGTAAAAAACCTTGATCCGGTGCAACCAGTCCTTGTCCAAACAGTCTAATTTGTCCACCATGTGCATGTCCACTGAATGATACATCCGCATCATAACGAGTTACAAGTTTTAATCGATGAGATAAAAGAATACTAAAATCATCATCCAGAGATATGGCTTTATCGTTTTGATACACAGGATCATCTAATCCAATAATCTGTATGATCATATCCTCTATTACAATTTTTGTAACATCATTTCTCAAAACCGTCACATCTCTTTTTTCTAGTTCAGAAACAATTAAATCCGTCTGACCGGATCCGGCTTCGTGATTACCAGTAACATAGTAGATTGGATAGCCTTTTAACAGGTCAATAAATCCCAAACTATGTTCTAAGTCAAAACGCCTTCTATCAATCAAATCACCTGTTATCACAATAATATCAGGTGACTCTTTATTCAATAACTTAGAAAATGTCATTTCATTATATTTAAAATCATGAAAGTCGGATAAATGCATGACCTTAAGAGTTGCACCATTTAATTTATCTGTATGAACAGTATATTTGGAAACTTGTAGTACCGTATTACCATAATATAATGATCCTAAAATCAATATAATGGCAATTAAGTACTTAATCATTGATAATTTCAGCTTCATCTATAATTCTTTTTGCTTGATCATATGATTCAGGTTCTACATATAAATCAACACCTTTTTGCTCCTGTCCAAGATAAATTTCCATATGATGTGGTCCATTTTGCTCTGAAATATATAATGTTATCCCCGCATCTTCTAAGATTGCTTTAAACATCTGTGCTTCAATATCATGGCTAACGGTCATTAATTTTTTTCTATTCATCGAATTCTCCTTCAGTTGTAATAATAAGCTGTCGTTTTCTTGGACCGTCAAATTCACAGAAATAAACGGATTGCCAAGCACCTAGTATTGGTTTTCTATTTTGTATAATCACCATCTGATCAACACCTACAAAGGATGATTTTAAATGAGCATGCGAATTGCCTTCACGATGATCATAATCACCTATAATAGGAAAAACTTTATCCAGTGCTCTAATCATATCAGACACCACATCCGGATCGGCGTTTTCATTGATGGTTAGTCCGGCAGTTGTATGAGGACAAAATAAAGTTACTTTCCCACTGATCAAACCGGTTTCTTTTATTGCTGATTTAATATAAGATGATACATTTATAAATTCTTGATGTTTTGTAGATTGAATATCATATTTTACGAGTTTCATTAGGCCTCCTTAATGA
>JABXKX010000023.1 GCA_013619035.1 Peptostreptococcaceae bacterium | reverse complement strand
TAGAAGAAGAATTAAGACGTATAGAAATTGCTAAAGACAATGGTTTAATTGCACTTGATCAGTTAAAACAAAAAACACTCGAAACTGTGGGCGAATCAGAGTCTGAAGTGTTTGAAGCTCATAAACAGTTGTTAGCAGACCCCGTCATGGCAAAAGAAATTGAGCATCTGATTAAAACACAAGTGTCGAGTGAATATGCTTTTTCAACAGTTATTGATAAATATATTGAAATGTTTCAAAATCTAGATAACACATACATGAAAGAAAGAGCCTTAGATTTAAAAGATATAAAAACCCGATTACTTAAGATTTTAGCTGGTGTAGAAAATGATGAACAAGATATACATGATGATGCAATTATTGTTACTTTTGATTTAACCCCGAGTGAGACTGTTAATCTTGATAGAAGTAAAACCATCGGTTTTATAACTGAAATTGGTGGTGAAACTTCTCACTCAGCGATAATCGCCAGAACATTGAATATACCAGCCGTTGTTGGTGTAGGAAGTAAAATTCAAGAGATTAATCAATTGGATACAATTATTTTAGATGGTATTAATGGTGAAATTCATATCAATCCTAATGAAGACTTGATAACAGAATTCAAATCAAAAAAACAAGCATTAGAAGAAGCCAATTCACTTCTAAATAAATATAAGAATATTGAATCGATTACTATAGATGGGAAAATCATAGAAATTGCGGGTAATATTGCAGGAGTAGAAGATGTTGATGCTGTATTAGAAGCAACAGGTGATGGCATTGGTCTGTTTAGATCAGAATTTCTATATATGAGTCGAAATGAATTGCCGACAGAAGAAGAACAATTTATTGCTTATAAAATGGTATTAGAGAAAATGAATCCAAGACCAGTGACTATAAGAACGATGGATATTGGTGGAGACAAGAATCTTGATTATCTTAATTTGGAACCCGAAATGAATCCATTTCTTGGGTATAGAGCCATAAGAATATGTTTAAAAGAACAAGAGTTATTTAAAACTCAATTGAGAGCATTGCTTCGAGCAAGTTCTTTTGGAAAGTTAAGAATCATGTTTCCTATGATTGCATCATTAGAAGAAATTCTAGAAGCGAATGAGATTCTGGCATCTGTAAAAAATGAGTTGCTTCATAACAATATCCCTGTTGCAGAAGGTATTCAAGTCGGTATCATGATAGAGGTCCCTGCAGCAGCAATAATGGCAGATGTTCTAGCAAAAGAAGTTGATTTCTTCTCAATTGGTACCAATGATTTAATTCAATATACGACAGCAGTAGATCGGATGAATAATACCATTGCAGAATTATACTCACCATACCACCCCGCATTCATAAGACTCATCAAACAGGTTATTGATGCAGGTCATGAAGCAGGAATAGAGGTAGGGATGTGTGGAAATGTAGCAGGATATAAAGAGTTCATTCCGTTATTATTAAATCTTGGATTGGATGAACTGAGTATGAGTCCAAATATGATTTTAAAAGCAAGATCTATAGTGAATACACATACAATAACGACTGCGGATGAATTTATGACATGCAAAACTAAAAAAGATGTTGAAAACTTATTAAAAGCTGGGCAATAGCCCAGCTTTTTAATCTACCCATGTTATGTATTTAGTATTAGAGTTCTTTTTACCTTTAGCAATCGCCTTATCTGTACTATCACCTGCGGCAATTATGATGCTATAGTAGTCATAAAGCTCACCATGTGAATCAAATGAAGGTGCGGCTATATCTTCATCACCACTGACTCTGTGTGCAAGAATTTCGATAAACTCTTCACCCAAATCTTTTGCTTTTGAAGCGTCGGTAGAAGGGAGTAATAATAATGCAAACGAAATTGTATTATCACTTACAATGATATTTGCATCTTCAACTTCTATTTCATTTTTGATGATTTTAATAGATTCTTCGATGTGTTTTGAAGAGATCTTAGGCATATACTCATCTGAATCTTTGAAAATTTCACTACCACCTTCAAGTTGTCCCTCAGAACTTTCAAGTTCGAGTACTCTGTTAACAGCTGCAGGTAGATTGATACTAGAAACGATAACAATGACTAAAGAAATAATTAAAGCAGTTAGGATTGTTAGTTTATTTTTCTTCTCTTTCACTTGTATAAAGTCTGCGAAAAATGTTATGCCATATACGCCACCAATTAGTAAAAGGGTGGGATAAGGTGACTTTAACAAAATACCTAAAATAAAAAATATGAGATAAAAGATAATACTGGTAATCATCTTTCCTTTATTTTTACTTCTAAATCCTATGATCCCGAATTTATACGTCTGACTTTTTTTTGTTGTTATCGGCTTTTTTGCCATTTTCTCATTAATACTATCAAGTCGCTTTTGAAATTTATCAACAGTACCAGACATACGATCGTTTTCAATTTCTTCAATGGCACTTTTACACATATCATAAGCTTCTTGATACCTTTTTTGCCGTTCTAATAGCACGGCAGGTCTTTCGTAGGCATCTGATGTATTGGGTTCATAACGCTCGTGAAGCTCTAGATACAAATCTAGAGCTCTATCAGTACTACCCATTTGTTCTAATTTTTTGGCACGTTTTAATAATTTAAATTGTTCTACTAATCGTTCATCACTCATAAAAATCCTTATCTTTTTCTAACTTCTAGGCCTCCGAAGGAAATATTGGCTTTGATGACTAAGGTCTTTTCATAATAGCTTTCATCTAATTCGGGATATCTTATCTCTCTGATTTCACTATGGAAACCACCAGCATCCTGTCCAAAGAATTCATGACCACCTAATGTGTATTGACCAACTAGTATCACTTGAATACCTTCCTCTACATATATTTCGGCACCACCGAAAGAAATGTTTAGTGGTAATTGTGTAATTCCTGGTGCCATATTAATATCTTCATAGATAAATGTCTTAGAACTGAAGTTTATAGCAGTAGAACGTGTAGATTCAGATGAATTATAAGTTCCTTCAAATTTGTCGTCACCTTTAAAAGTTACTTTTTTGTCACTAGATAATAATTTGTAACCTATAAATATTAAAATCGCAGGCCAGAAAAATTTAAAAATAATATTAC
>JABXKX010000607.1 GCA_013619035.1 Peptostreptococcaceae bacterium | reverse complement strand
GTTCATTTACTTTGTTTATATATGGCTTGATGGCATCGATAAACTCCACACTGAATAACTTGTCTTGACTGCCAAAGACCTTTACACAAGCAAATGTCATAATAAGATTTTCTACAGTCGTATCACTATCATTTTGGTTAAACAAACTTAACAGTTCTGTTAACCATTCATATTGAAGATCTGTCTTTTGAAACAGCTCCATAAACTCATAAGAGATATGATAAGATCCTTTGCTTGATGTATAATCACAAGCGTTTTCTCTTTGATCATACAAAAACGACTCCGGACCAAAGATCTCTTTAAAGGCTTCTTTTGTTTCTTTGTTGTACCTATTAAAATACTGGATGATTCTCTCTGAAACCTCTTTATCTGTTCTGATAGCATTTCTGTTGTCACCTTCTAAAGGTGTATAAAGCCCATCAAATACAAACTTGTAGATATCTTGTTTCACCGCTTCATTTAAGATCAAACCATAGAAAACAAAATAAGCGATATGAAAAGCTGTACTTATGGCTAAAACATAAAAATAGCCTTCTCTCATTGGATGATCTGGTAACACAACAAATAAAAGAGCAGTAATACTGAGCATAGAAAATAACACTCTAATGTCTTGAAGTAAAATGCCTTTTACTCTATAGAGTTTGCTTATATAATATTCATAATTTATGCCAATCACTTCTTTTTTTTGTGTCATCGTGGTGATAACAAATAAAGCAAGATTTACACTTATGGCTATTAACCAAATGATAGGATTGGATATGATTTCATTTACCATCTTCGAGTTGCTCCTTACCCGTAATTATATACATTCTTTTTATCAATCTTTATTATATCAGATTTTCACTCAATTTATTAGTATTCAGAATAATTAGCCCTTAAACCGTACTATTTAACCACATTATCTAGTACTTTTAAATACAATGTATGATGTTAAAATACATTATTTCAACCAAATACAAACACCTCAGAAGTTTCTCTAAGGTGTTTGTTTCATTTTTACTCTAAACGATGTTATATTTTTTTATAACTCATCACATCTTATGAACGGTCAACTTATGAAGCAGATTCTTCTGTCGTTTCATCCACATCTACTTCTTCTGCCATCATGTATTTCTTTGCATCCTTCATAAAACTCAAAATGATTAGAATCATAATAAAGCCTATAGGAAATGCCGCAATAATAGAAACGGATTGTAGACTGTTCATAGAATTCTCAGAGAATATTAAAGCAATCGGAAGAAGAATAAATAAAATGGCCCAAAATGTTCTAACTCGTTTATCAGGTTCTTCATTTGCTTCAAGTTTTTTGTATGAATAAGATGATACCACCATGGTTAAAGCATCAAATGTTGTTGCATAAAATGCCATCATCGTGATCACCAATAACACCATTCCAAAAGCCGGCAATGGCAATGTATCAAATACCGATAAGATGGCTTGTGAAATAGGTTCACCAGAAGCAATCTCCCCAGCCATATCTATGTTGCCTCTCACCTGTTGAGACAGACCATAATTTCCTAAAATAATAAATGATGTAAAGGTACCGGTTAAACCACAAACGTAACCACCGATTATAACATTTCTAATGGAACGTCCTTTACTGATTAAACCGATGAAAAATGGGGTTGCGACACACCAAACCATCCAATAAGCCCAATAGAAGATTGTCCAGTTTTGTGTGAATGAGGTTTCTCTTAAAGGATCCATCCACGTTGCTAATCCAATGAAATTTTGTACCATATTACCCATGGCTGAAATGCCTGTTTCTATGATGTAAACTGTTTCTCCACCACCAATTAAAACATAAGTGAGTAAGAAGAAAAATAAATAAGAACAATACATCGCCAATTTTGCAATCCCTTTCATACCAAACCAAACCGTCAAAGTGTATATAAAAGCGATAAGAAGTAATATCATAATTGTTAATCCGATGCTAAGTGGCACTCCAAATACTCTATTAATCGCAGCGGATAAAAGTGGCGTTGCTAAAGAAAAGGTTGTTGCTGTACCTGCTAACAGTGAAAATACTGCAATCAGATCTATAACCTTTCCCCAGATGCCATCTACTTTATTGCCAAGCATCGGCCTACACGCTTCTGAAAATTTATGTTTGTTTCTACCTCTTACATGTATCATAAAACCAAAGGCTACAGCCAATACAATATAAAAGCTCCATGGAATCGGTCCCCAATGAAATAAGGGATAAGTCGATGACCATCGTTGCAAGCCACCCATCGTTGAAATATGGGGTTCTGAGGCATAAAGTGCCCATTCGCATAACGAATAAAACAAAATATCAGCAGCCATTGTTGAGGTGAAAATCATGGTACCCCATTTTAAAGTAGAGTACTCCGGCTTTGAGACATGTCCTAATTTAATTTTCCCATATCTAGAAAAGGCAATAAATAGTGATAACACAAATATGCCCAGTCCAATCAGCATATAATAAAAACCAAGTTCATTGCCAAAAAAGTTTCTTACCAAATTTAAAATCTGACTCGATTGCTCTGGCATGATCATAAACATACCACATAAAAGCACAACGCCTGCTAGTGGTATCAGTGTAATGGTCCAATCAATGTTCTTCCATAACTCCATTTTACCTTTGTTCATCGTATGAACTCCTCTCGCCTTAAATACCTCTCATAAGTCGGATCAATCTCAATCAGTTCTTTTATGGAATCTATTTCTATCACATCTTTTGCATTGATTTCTCGTATGCCCAAGTGGTACATATCTAAATACTTAAATAAAGCGACATCATCCCAAAAAAGATCTGTCTGTTTATTTTCGAGAAATTCTTTTTCTAAATGACCTTTCAGTTGTTTACCATCTTGTTTTGACCAAAATGAAATACCGTACAACTGATACCCCTTTTGACCTCCGGTTCTACTACAAGACGTAATTTGATTATCTTTAACCGTCAGCAACCATTCTGAAGTGTCTTCAGTCCAACAGGCACAATACTGAGAGGTCTCAAACCTTGAATTTAGTATCTCTTTATTATAAATAATCTGATCACCATCTAATATAATGGCATTTCCAATATAATCTCTAGCAACATACAACGAC
>JABXKX010000602.1 GCA_013619035.1 Peptostreptococcaceae bacterium | reverse complement strand
TGGTGCTAAAAAATGTAATAAATAACTAGAAGGCTTCCTGTACATTCGTTTCAAAATATTTCTTATAATAATCCATATATTAGACATACTTGCCTCCTTTTCTTTTAATCATTAAAGATGTAAACAATACAAAGAGTAATGAAACACCTAAGTTGATTGCTATTGCCTGATACAACATATCAGTAGTGTTACCATAAATCATTGACATGATGCCATTGATACTCCACCATAGTGGGGACATATATTTACCTATTTCACCTATAATCCCTAATCCGACTAATGGCATATAAGCGCCACCAAAGAATGCAATGATCACTATTCCTGTATGTATCGCTGCAGTACCAAGCTCTTCACTATTTAAAAGAAAACCTAAACCAATCCCAAACGATACAACAAATACGACCAGCGAAATCACTAAAATCACAGCTAAAACCAAATGACTTCCCCAATTGACATTATAAATAAAAAGTGTTGCTGACATGACTATCAGCGCTTGGATGCCATTAACTGCTGTGTTCCCCAGTATTTTACCAAACAACATTTCTTTGCTGGTAGCAGAAGATACTAAAATTCTATCCATCGTCCCACATTTTTTTTCTTTAATCGTATTAGAAAATGGTACTGTAATGCCGTAAAATAGAAACAACATACACATCACCACACCATAGTAGTCCATCGAACTTGGCATGTCATCCTTACTGATGGTTTTCATATTAACATAATCCTGTGGGGTACTATTCAATAGTTTGGGATCTGTTAGCATGACTTCATGAACAACATTAGTCCTAATCGTGTAATTCTTTAGAAGATTTTCAATAATTGATGCTTGAGTATAAAACTCATTATTTTTATATAATTTGACACTATTTTCAGACTCATCAACTAAAATCACTGCAGTGATATCATTATTTTCCAAAGCCTTTAAAGACTGCTCTAAATCAGTTACTTCAACAAAACTTGACTCTTCTCCAAGAAGTTCTGAAATCATACTTTCAATACCAAAACTGAACTCACTTTTTTCTCCTTGAATATAATACTCCAGATTTAAGTTATCCATCGCAAATTCTTCGCTACTGAATACACCATTAAGTGCCATTCCAATAAGCATAATTACAGCAAGAGGTAAGACTGTCATAATCAACATCACAGTAACATTTCTAAGATTTTGAAGGAGTTCTTTCTTTGCTATCTTCAAAATATTCATTAATCTCTCAACCTCCTACCAGTCAAACTTAGAAATGCTGATTCCAAGCTGACGCTTTCCATTTGAATGTCTATAACTTTTATATGTTCTTTTAGTAAAATCTCCATAATTTCAGATATACAGTCACTTTCTTTCTGACATTCAATTCTCAAAATATTTTCGTTTTCAGCTATACTCATAACACCTTTAACGTCTTTGAGCAATTGAGTATCTACAACTTGATCATATCCGATTTTAATCATAATCGTTTTTCGATCTGTCACAATACTTTGTAACTCTTCTTTAGTGCCCTCTGCTATGACTTTTCCATGATCTAAAATTCCAATCCTTGTACATATTTGCTCTACTTCCTCCATATAGTGTGAGGTGTAAATAATTGTACTTCCTAATTCATTTAACTTCTGTACAGAATTAAGAATATGATTTCTAGATTGTGGATCTATACCTACCGTTGGTTCATCCATTATAACCAACCTCGGGTGATGTGCTATGGCACATGCAATATTTAATCGTCTTTTCATACCACCTGAGAAAGTTTTTGGATACGTTTTATTGTGATCAGACAATCCAACAAATTCCAAAGCTTCTTGAACTCTTTCTTTTAATAATTCACCTTTCAAACCATATAAAGAAGCAAAAAACGCAACATTTTCACTGGCGGTGAGATCGTCATAAATTGCAATAGTCTGCGGTACAACACCAATATCTTTCTTAAGATGTTGAATGGATTTATCTATCTTCTCATCAAACAGATACAACTCACCACTATTTCTTTTAACCATATCACAGACTATATTTATTAATGTGGTCTTCCCTGCACCATTCGGACCTAACAATCCATATATTTCACCTTCATTAATTTCTAAATCAACTTTATCTATCGCAATTACATCTCCATATTTTTTAACCAAATCATGAACTTTAACTATCATATCTTTCTCCTTCTCATTTTGTTTGTTTCTATCTTAAGTTTACAAAATAAAAACACCCTTCGGTAGTGAAGAGTGTCATGATTATATACATGACGAAAGTCATGGTTATTTTTCTAAATAATATATAGCAATTTGAGTTCTATGTTTTAATTCGAGTTTGCTGAGAATCTGACTCACTAAATTTTTTACCGTACCTTCTGTTATAAACAGCGACTCAGCGATTTCCTGATTTGTAAGCCCTTTAGAAATCAACTCAACAACATCTCTTTCTCTTACGGTTAAATCCTTTAACTTTTCTTCTAGATTCTTATGTGGATTTCTCAATTGATCCATTACTACATCCTGAATCACATTATTACCACCATGTACTGTAACCACAGCATTTTTAATTTCTTCTGGCGGACTGTTCTTTAAAAGATAACCAGAAGCACCATTTAAAAATACATTTTTTATATCATCATCATCGTCAAAAGTAGTCAGAATTAAAACCCTTGTTTGAGTATTAGAAACAATTTTACCGGTTGCATCTACCCCATTTAGAGTCGGCATTCTAATATCCAAAACAGCTACATCCACTTCATTAGAACGACATAGATCTAAAGCTTCTTGACCATTTTGGGCAGTACCAATCACCTCAAACCGTTCATCCATCTCAAAAAAAATCACTAAACTTTCACGAATTAATGCATCATCATCTGCAATAACTATTCTAATTGCCATGTTGTTTCCTTTCTATTGGTATAAGCATAATCACACTAAACCCATCACTACCATCTACAATTAATTGACCCTTTAGATCCAACAACCGTTCTTTCATGCCTTGTAAACCCATGTTCTGTTTGATTATCATTGCACCTATACCATTGTCTCTTACTGTTATTTTATAAAATTTATTCAAACGTTCAAACTTCACCTGACATTTTGTTGCATGAGCATATTTC
>JABXKX010000170.1 GCA_013619035.1 Peptostreptococcaceae bacterium | reverse complement strand
AGATGTGTATAAGAGACAGAGATTATCTAGATCGTCTACTGATAAGAAATGTTTGATATTAGTTTTGTATGTTTCGTTAAAATCTACAAGTTCCTTAAAGGTCGCACCTTTTTCTCTTAAAATTGCTGATTTTAAGATCAAATAACCACTACCATGACTCATACATTTTGAATCCACAATATGTACCGTTACAGCACCTTGAATTTTATCGTCAAAATACTCTTTTGCAATAACAGCTGATTGGTAACTGCCGCTCGTTCCACTCGACATACAAATACAAAGGATTTCATGGAATCCTTTTGAATAAGCATCCTCAAATAAATTGATATACTCAGTTGGACTTGGCATAGCAGTTGTTGGTAAGACCTCTAATGCACCTAATTGGTTGTAAAAATCATCCGGCTGAATATCAATACGATCTTTGTAAACCGTTTCACCAATCTTAATCGTTAAAGGAGCAATACCTATATCATATTTCTTTAATATTTCATCTGATAGATCACATGTTGAATCTGCAATAATTTTAATCATAAAAAGCCTCCTACACTAAAGATACACATTAAACGAATGAATATCAATCTATTTTAGTCTTTATTAACTTATACCATATAGAAATCACTTGAATCAACTATTAAATAGACAAGATTTCTGATATAATAAGGCGCTATAGAAAGGATACCTATGAATACATTTGAAGCGCTAGGCGTAAATAACTTGCTTGTTGAGAAATTAACAGCCCGTTATATAACAGAACCAACCCCGATTCAAACTCAAACTATACCACTATTATTAGAAAATAACGATATTATGGCCGAAGCTGAAACCGGGACTGGAAAGACACTTGCTTTCTTATTACCTATCATGCAACGACTTGAATTAGAAAAAGGCATACAAGCATTAATACTTGCACCAACAAGAGAATTGGCAATTCAAATTACTGAAGAAGTTGAAAAACTTAATGATGCTTATAAAGTACTTTCAATCTTTGGTGGTAAAGATATACAAGGTCAACTCAAAAAGTTAAACAAGAATGTTCACATTGTTGTTGCAACCCCAGGTCGATTATTAGACCATATCGCAAGAGAGACAATTGATTTAAAACAAGTAAAACATCTTGTATTAGATGAAGTAGATCAACTGCTTGATATGGGATTCAGAGATGACATTATTAAAATTAAAAATGCCTGCGGAAAAAATATGCAAGTTATCGGCTACTCAGCAACAATCAGTTCAAACGTTAAGAAATTATCTTATCAGTTGATGAAAGATCCGGTATTTATCTCAGCAAGAACAGCAGAAATACCTTATGATCAAATTGATCAGCATGTTATCATCACAAGACCTAGAAAAAAACTAGAAGATCTGCAACAGGTTCTAGATGAAGACAATCCATTTATGGCAATTATATTCTGTAGAACAAGAAGACGTGTTGATAATTTAGAAGTCTCATTACATCAAGCTGGTTATAACTGCATGAAATTACATGGTGGCATGCCTCAAGCTAAGAGACAACAAGCCATAAAAGCGTTTAAATCACTAAAAATTCAATACCTCATTGCAACAGAAGTTGCTTCAAGAGGACTAGATATTTCAGGTGTAACACACGTTTTTAATTATGATATACCAGAAACAGTTGAAAGTTATATTCATAGAATCGGTAGAACTGGTCGTTCTAAAGACTCAGGAAAGACTTTCTTATTTGTTAATGAAGAAGAAGTACCAACATTAGAATTATTTGAGAAAACGTTAAACTTTAAGATCCAGAGAAGTGTTCTATAACACTTCTCTTTAGTTTGTATATCTCATTATTTCTGGAGAAGTTGTTTATAACACTTCTCTTTATACTTGAATACAAATCAAATAACGAAGAAGTGGTTACAAACTTATCCCTATATCAAGGATAGTTTATTTAACCACTTCTTTTTTTAGTCTTTATATTCTTTTGATATCTCAATAAACCGCTCTTCCAATTCTAAAAATGCATCAACTATATCAGGATCAAAATGAACCCCTTTACCTTCTAATATGATACTTTTTGCCCTTTCATGGGTAAATGGAGGTTTATAAACCCTTTCAGTCACTAGAGCATCATAGACATCTGCAAGAGCCATAATTCTACCACATATCGGAATTTCTTCACCTTCAAGTCCTCTAGGATAACCAGCCCCATTCCATTTTTCATGATGAGTATAAGCTATATCATGAGCATATGAGATAAATAATTCTCCAGGCAATTCCTCTTCTATGGCATCAATAGCCATTTTCCCAAACAGAGGATGTTCTTTCATAATATCAAATTCTTCATCTGTTAAAGAACCTGGTTTAAATAGAATACTATCTGGTACACCAACTTTACCAACATCGTGAAGAGGCGCAGATTTAAACATAGCTTCAATAACTTCCTCAGTTAAATAATGAGAATACCTTTCATTATTTTTTAGATGTTTCGATAATTCCAATAAATAGTACTGTGTTCTTTTGATATGTGCACCCGTTTCCGGATCCCTAAACTCTGCCAATACACCCATCGACTTAAGAATTGTATCTTTTGTTTTTTCAATTTTTTCTGTTCGTTCCTGTACCATAAGTTCTAATTTGTTTTGATAGTTCTTAATAAACAAATAGTTTTTTATTCTTGAAGAAACAATCACTGGATTAAATGGTTTTCTGATAAAATCCACTGCACCTACTTTTATACCATAAGCTTCATCCTTTTCATCTGACAATGCCGTTAAGAAGATGATTGGAATATGCATTGTTTCCTCATTTTTTTTCAAAGTTTTACAAACCTCATAGCCGTTAAGACCCGGCATCATAACATCTAATAAGATAAGATCAGGTTTATTAACTTTTGCCAGTGCCAAACCTCGATAACCATCTAAAGCAACTAACAAGTTATAGTCGTGACACAACAAGTCTACTAGTATGTCGATATTTTCTTCAGTATCATCTACGATTAATATTGTATTATTCAACCTTTACCTCCAGTTCTTTGATAAGTATCTCTAGATTTTCTTCTGCAATA
>JABXKX010000267.1 GCA_013619035.1 Peptostreptococcaceae bacterium | reverse complement strand
AGTTGTTACTCCGTGACGTTAGGAGCCGTAATGAATATAAAGGATTATTTGTTGAATTTTATAGACGAAATATATTATCATAGATAATGAAGATATATAAACAATATAGGAAGCTTTCGAGTACATACCGAAAATGGATGATTATTAGAAGAATTATTTAATTACTGGTATGAAACACAAACAAGAAAGCTAACATTTCTTGATAAAATGAATAAATTTAATATCTAGTGTAAAGGAGGAGTCATGCTAAAAATATCAAAAATGGTCGAAGATATGGATCTGCAAATTGAAGAGTATATGACCGCGGTGAATGTTCAAACCAGCGAAATGGTTTACATCGACTTAGAAGAAGCAAGAGCATTAGAAGATATGGAAGAGGGTGAATTATCAAAAGATCAAATGCTACTTTTAGATATATACTATGGCGATGGATACGTTAGAATACCATCGGAACATGAAATTCATGAGTATAATATGATGAGTAATTTTGTTTTTAGTATTGATAACGATATGATCAATCAGCGATTAAGTCAAGCCATATCAGGACGAGGTGCCTTTAGAAGATTTAAAGATACTGGTATAAATTTAGAGATGATGCTTATAAAGAAATTGCAATAGAATTCTGTAAGGAAAATAATATTGAGTACATTGATGATCTGTAGAGTAAGTCAGCAGGAGTTTCCGCTCGAAAAGTTCGCTCGAATGTGGCGTCGGTTTGCATAGTGTGTGGTATAAACATAAATGAAGACTGTGAAAGTTATTGTAAATCGAAATAGGGACATCTAAATCACACTCTGAATTAGGGACCGTATGTAACTAGATCTATGACATTACGATTAAACAGATATGGTGTTTGATTCACTAAACTGGTAGTAGTTCTGTGTTCAATATAAAGGGGATAAAGATGCCTATTCTATTAACCGATGACAATAAGATACTTCGATGTCCTAATTGTGACTCTTCAGATTTAGAAGTAATTAAGAAAGGATTTGACGATGAATTAGCTATAATTGGCATGTTAATGTTTGGTCCAATCGGATTGGTCGCTGGTGAAATTGATAGCGATAAGTCAATCATCAAATGCCTAGATTGTGGTTCTCGATTTGAGCCTAGAGGATATGTAAGAAGTACTAGTTTCTGAATACCTTATCCCTTTAGAAGTTGATATAAAAGATTCAATCAATCTAAGAATGTGCACCGATACACTTAAAGATATATTTCTAGGTGCAATACAATAATTATGATGTTCAGAATAAACTATAATAAAGAAATGTGTTAAATATAATGGCATTGATGAGTCCATTTTTGAACAAATGAATCGAAACAATAAAAATTGTATTCTATAACATCACTCGGTTGTATCGGTACAATATATATTTATTGATACAATTATATTGCTTTTGATGCAATTATCCCTTGAATCTATTTACAATTCTTACGGTTGTTGTTAAGTTATTTTTGTTAGGTTTTATTGCAAAATGATAAAATTTCAAAAATAATTATAAGACTATTGGGGGACTATTAAAATGGATCAAGCATCGGTTAACAATTCAAAACAATCAAACAAAACAAAGGACATGGTATTATCAGCATTATTAATCACTCTTGTTTTTGTTGCAACGAAATTTATTAATATTAAATTGCCAATTTCGATCAATGGTGGTTTAATTCATGCAGGTAATACAATGTTATTTTTAGCTGCAATTGTATTTGGTAAAAAGAAGGGTGCAGTTGCAGGCGCATTTGGTATGGGACTATTTGATGTTTTATCTGGATGGTTAGCATGGGCACCGTTTACGTTTATTGTAAGAGGTGTTATGGGTTATATCATTGGTAAAATCTCATGGGCAAATGGTAAAGAAGGTAATAGTTTTGTACTGAATATAATCGCTGTTGTTGTTGGTGGGATATGGATGTTGGTAGGGTATTACTTCACTGAAGTCATTCTTTATGGTAACTGGATTACACCATTTACATCAATACTAGGGAATATCACTCAAATTGTAATAGGCGCATTGATCGGTTTACCATTGGTAGTAGCGTTAAAAAAGACAAAAGTAGTATAAGTGACTAAGGAGTAAAAGATGAATGACAAATTAATTATGACACCTGGACCAACTTATATTCATGAAGAGGTTAGACAGGCTTTAGCAAAAGAAATTACAAATCCTGATTTGGATAAAAACTTTTATGAGTTTTACAAAGATACATGTGATGCGGTAAAAAAGATACTTAAAACGGAGAATGATGTTTTGATTCTGAGTGGTGAAGGTATTCTTGGATTAGAAGCGGCATGTGCATCTTTAGTTGAACCAGGTGAAAATGTATTATGTATTGATAATGGTATCTTTGGCCATGGATTTGGCGATTTTCTGAGTATGTATGATGGCAATGTCACATACTTTGAATCGGATTATAAAAAGGCTTTAGATGTAGAAGAATTAAAAATATTTTTAGAAAAAAATCATGATTTCAAAGTAGCGACTCTTGTGCACTGTGAGACACCATCTGGTATTACTAATCCAGTAGGAGACATCTGTAAACTTTTAAAGACATACGGCATTATCACAGTTGTAGATTCGGTATCGGCTATCGCAGGAGAACCGCTTGAAGTAGATGCATGGGCTATTGATATCGTACTGGGCGGCTCACAGAAATGTCTATCAGCACCTCCGGGACTTACTTTTTTAAGTGTGAGTCAAGAGGCATGGGAGAAGATGTTAAACAGAAAAACGCCTATACGTGGTTACTACTGTAATTTATCTAACTGGAAAACTTGGTATGAAGACAAGTGGTTTCCATATACACAACCGATTAGTGATATATATGGATTTAGAGTTGCGGTAGATAGAGTACTTAAAAAGAATGATTATATACAAAGACATAAAAAAATGGGAGAAGCCGTAAGAAAAACACTTCTTGAAGCGGGTATTTCTCTTTATCCTCTAAATGGGTATTCTAATACAGTGACAACCATTGAATTACCTGAAAACGTAACCTCTACAGAAATCTATGATACGATGTTAAATGAACATAATATTATGATTGCTGGTGCGTTTGCCTATTTAAAAGACAAAGTGA
>JABXKX010000059.1 GCA_013619035.1 Peptostreptococcaceae bacterium | reverse complement strand
TCAACTCATTTAATTTATTAATATTTTTTATCATAATAATTTTATAACCCTTTGTTTCTATTAATCCACCTTCTGTAAAGACACTCAGTTTTCTACTCATGGTTTCTCTCGTCACACCTGCATAATTGGCCATTTCTTCTCTTGTAAGAGGCATCTTAATCTGAATCATATCATCCACTGTTTCACCATATTTTTCAGCAAGCTCCAATAAAACATAAGCAACTTTTGCATCTGTATTAACATTAGATAGATTTTGAACTAAATTTTCTGTTTTAATCAGTTTCTTAGACAATTCTATTAAGATCTTCTGACTGATACTCGGATGTTTGTTTAAGATGTAATCCATATTCTTTTTTGAGAGTGTACATATTTTAATTGTACTAAGGGCTATGGCTGAAAAATTATACGGTTCAGAATCTGAAAACAAATGGTACTCTCCAAAGATATCACCATCTGATATGATATTCAAAATCTGTTCTTTGCCATCTACATTAAATTTGGACAACTTTACTTTACCACTATTTACAATAAAAAGTGTTGAAAGACGATCACCTTCATGACACAGATATTCTCCTTTATCATACGATTTATGACCTGTTAATTTGATAATTTCCAACATATCTTCATATGACAAACCAGAAAAAACAGCAACTTTACTGATACATAGACCATTTTTACATCGATGACAATTAAATACTTCCATAAAGCCTCCTAAGTTTGATGATAGTATAGCACAAGTAAGTCTTACTCCAAAATTCGTTTTTGTATCGTACCAACCACTTTATGTTTTTCATAAAACTTTCTACCAAAATGATCTATGAAAATAAGCGCTTCATCTAATACCAGGCCTCTTTTTTGAGCTTCTTTATGAAATAAAGCTTCAACAACTTTCATATCATCACTAAAATCATAACTGAACATATAAGAAAAATACTGACCTGATGTGATGATATATTGTTCCACATCTTTTATAAAATCTTTTTCTTTAAGGTTTATAACACCTACCACTTCATTATTATTCTTTTGAATACTACAAAGCTCTAAATTTGGATCTAAATAATCTACATGATATTTTTTCGTGGCATCATAAACACTTTTTATGGTGGTTTCTTTTGCCATCTCTTTCTCAATAAGATACAACACCCTTTCCTCATAGTGCTCATTAGAAAAAGCATTAACCGTACTCTGTTTGTATAAGTTAAGTTTGTTCTCTAACATATTTTGTTTCTGAGTCAGTCGTTCAATTTCTTTTGTGAGATTTTGATAAGATCTTTGTATGATTGTTTCATAGTCATAGTTCTCTTCATCACAAAGAATTTTTTTTATTTCACTAATGGGAGTATCCAACTCTTTCAGTAGTAATATCATTTCTAGAGTATCTAAGTGATCAAACGTATACATAGCATATCCATTGTCATCTATTATGGGTTGTAACAAACCTTTTTTCTCATAAAATCTTATTTGAGACTTTGTCATCTTTAATAATTCTGCAACTTCACCTTTAGTTATTAATTTTCTCAAAATTATACACCTCCCTATTGACTATGAACCTAGTTCATAGTTTATCATACATCATGATAATACATTTAGAAAGAGGTATTCAGATGGAAATAAAAAAGCAAATCAATTTAGGAGAGGACAAAGTCAGTAAAATATTCTGGAAATATGCCATTCCTTCAATTATAGCTATGTTGGCTCAAACTACTGCAAGTTTTATAGATTCAATATTTGTAGGTAAGTTTGTAGGACCAGAAGGACTATCCGCTATAACATTATTTTTCCCTTGTGTTGCTATCCTTATCGGCATAGCGGCAATGTTTGCTATCGGCAGTAGTACACTTGCAGGCATAGAACTTGGGAAAGACAATCAAGAAAAAAGCAATAATTATTTTAACCTAGCGATGTTGTTTCTAACAGTCATCAGTCTGGTCTCAACACTTATAATAGTAAGCAATATGGAACTCATAACCAATGCTTTAAACGTTACCGGTATCACTAAAACTTATATATTAGATTATGGTGGGACCATCAGTTATTTCTTTATCTTCTTTATGCTGAACTTTGCCATGTCATTTTTCCTTAAATTAGATGGGAAACCAACCATCGTTGTTATTGTCATGATCAGTGGGACATTAACTAATATTACTTTAGATTATTTATTTATAGTAGTCTTTAAGATGGGTTTAACAGGTGCAGCTCTTGCAACAGGTTTATCGCAATTAATTCCATGGACAATCTTGATTTTCACGACAATATTTAAATCTAATTGGAAATTCAAATTTCCTGATATTAGAAAAAACGAACTTTTACAAATTGTTTTTAATGGTTCATCAGAGTTATTAAGCAATTCAGCACATGCTATTGCTGGATTTGCCTTTAATATGATTATTATGAGCCGATTAGGCGTCATTGGTGTGGCAGGTTATGCAGTTGCTTTACAGATTGCTTCCGTTGCTTCATCACTTGGGTATAGTTTTGGAGAAGCCAATCAAACTGGTATCAGTTTTAATATTGGAGCCAATCAACTCGATAGAGTTAAGAAATTTAGAACCATGACAACACAAGTTAGTATCAGTGCTGGTGTGATCTTATTCATATTCACGTACTTCTTTGGCGCTTTAGCTGCTAGTATTTTTGTGAAAGATCCTGAAACAATCGCTATTGCTTCATATATTTTGAAATTCTATTCATTTGCATTTATTGTTATGTGTACAAATATTTCAATCGGCACCTATTACACAGCGGTTAATGATCCAATTACCTCTGGTGGGATTACCTTCTATAGAAGTTTAATTGGATTATTAATCGGGTTATTGATTTGTCCAATGATATTTGGCAACAACGGCATCTGGATGGCCATACTATTTACAGAATATACAACATTTATAATTGGTATGATGCTTTATAAAAAGAAACCTTATGGTTTAAATATTAATAAAATCCATAATACTGAAAAATTGATTGCATAATAAAGGAGCACTCTCAGAGTGCTCCTAATTCATTCTATCCAACATATGATGTCCTTCAGTATATTGAATCAAATCCCATAGGTTACCATACAAATCTTTAAAGACAGCAACTGTACCATACG
>JABXKX010000102.1 GCA_013619035.1 Peptostreptococcaceae bacterium | reverse complement strand
ATACTAGTCAAGTAGTCATTTGAAAAACTTAAAATTTTCTATATCTATCAGTTCAATTTAAATGATTAACAGCCACCTTATCTACATAGCTTAATAAACAAAGTGGATTCATACTACAGAAAACCAATTCAGAAGAACATATTATCATTTACTCTCATTATAAATTAGACAACTGCTCCACATCTCTTCAGCCACTCCTTCGTAAGATACTTAAATACAGTTCTTTGTTCAATTTCAAGACAATGTCCTGCTCTATCCAAAACGATATAAGATCCTCTAGGATAATTGTCCATAATACCCCATGCATCTTTGTAACCGACATTGGCATCTTGTCGTCCAGTAATCACTAAGACCGGTTTTTCAAATTTAGCATTAATTGAATCCACTTCAAATGAAAAGGGGTACCCATTAGATGCAATTTTTCTTAATAACTCATAGTTGGCTATATTTAATCCTGGAATAACATTCTTTTTATAGAGTGCCCAAGTTTCTTCATCTT
Organism: Peptostreptococcaceae bacterium; assembly: GCA_013619035.1. The sequence continues at coordinate 2,605 of JABXKX010000102.1, read as the reverse complement.
GAACAACTGCGATTGACTCATAGTTTTTTCTATCTTTCTCTGCAATTGAAGCGAGTAAATCAGCATTCTCAACAAGTACTGTCTTCTTCGGTAGAATCCTGTCGTTTGGAGGTTTTATGACAGGACATAACAACAATAGACCTTCAATTCGACTTGATAGTTTACTGATGACACCTCTTGAAAGATAACCTCCATATGATTCGCCAGCTAAAAGAAAAGTACCCTCTGGAATCACAAAGTTAATAAACTCCATTACAACACTTAACATATCATCTGAAGAGATAATCCAGTCAGATACTGTTGAAGCTCCCATACCAGGCAAATCGAAATAAATACGTTTATAATTATTTTCTGTTTCGAAAATATGCTCCATGCCACCTTTCATCAACCGATGATCCGGACCACCACCATGAATCATTACTATGGGTTTTCCTTCTCCTATGATTTCGTAATAAATATCAATATCTTTAAATTTAAATATCATAATACCTCCTCTTCGATTAGAATTCTAATTATAACCTTAAAATATTACTCTATAGAAGTTTTGTCACATATAGAGCAAATAAAACTACTATTATTTTTCCATATGCTCTAATACTTTCATCATCAATTGATCCAATTGTTCTCTCTCGTCGGAAGTAAGACATTTGAGTGGATCAAATCGATCCAAATCTTCAGGACCTGATATGCCTTTAAGTTTTTCTAATTTATTTAGACCTTCTTCTGTTATAGAGACTCTAAACTGCTTTGCATTCTGCGAATCTCTTTCCTTCTTAATCCAGCCATTTTTTTGGAGGTTCTTAATGATTACCGACGCAGTTGGACGATCACAATATAACATTTCCGCTATCTGAGAAGGAAATAAAAAGGGTTCTCTTTTCAATTGTCTTAAAACAAACTGTTGTTTCAGAGTTATTTTATACGGAACCAATTCTCGTTGAAGTTTTCTAGTCCATGTTAAATAGACTCTACCCATTTTATTCATTAAGTGCAGTTTCATCATATCACCTCCATAGTTAGAACTCTAATCTTATTATACAACTGATTATGTTTTTGTCAATATCCTTCTTTTTACACTACACAAATTATAAATCTCATTTCTACAATAAGTAGAAGTCAGCTTTTAGATTAATTAAATTTAATTGTACCAACCAGAATATTTATTTTACACTTTTTCATATATTGTAAGGTTTGCATATTATAATATACCTATTGTTTTCTAACCTAAAATTGTTATATTTCTATAGTCATACCATCAAATGCAAATTTTATATTGTTTAACTTTGATTCTAGTAAAACACATATCTTGAGTATGGAATCCCTTTCACTCTAGCTTCTTGACATACATTACAACCACAAAGCGGTTTTGGTAATGTCACACAACCACCACTACCTATAATTTCAAATTTCATATTGCACCCCTTATTCATCTATACTTACATATTTATTCGGATAAGATGCCATTTAAATGCAATGATTCATTAATTGATATTATGCGAAATGATTCATTATACTCTAAACAACTAATGCCACAATTAGAAGGATGTATATTGAATCGCTTATGCTGTTTCATCCCAAGAAAATGACTAAATATTGATCTAATCACACCACCATGACATGAAACCACTATATTCTTATAAGGAAGTTCTTTAATATCATCCAGAAAACTTAGGACACGATTCTTAACATCTTCCCCTGTTTCACCGTTTGGATATCTAAAATCAACATCTTTGATCATAAAACTTTGATAAAACTCAGGCTGTTCATTTCTCACTTCATCTTCAGTCGAAGTGTGAAAGATGCCCATATTTATTTCTCTTAACCTTTGATCAGTAATAATCTCTTCAATATGTTGATGTTTTGCTACACTATTTGCAGTTTGTATTGCCCTGATTAAATCACTTGCGTATATCGCATCAAATTTTATATCAGATAAATACTCTCCTGTTATTTCAGCTTGTTTTTTACCTAATTCTGTTAATCCTTGATCAGGGTAACCATCTTGATTAAGGATCTTCTGAGCTTCCTTTTTCCCATGTCTTACAAAATAAATTCTCAAATTATTCTCCCATGTATAATTGATATCTTTTGGACAAAATAAATGTCCCTTCTTGATTAAAAATCTCTACTCGTATTCTCCATTATCCCATAGAATCTCTTCAGAGTCCTTTTCAATACCTTCAGATCTCATATAATCATATGGCGTATGTGTCACACTCTTAAACAATAAAGTCATAAACGCTGCTGGTAGAGGTGCTAAAAGGAATATTATGAAAGGTAAAATGATATAAATAACAATACAAAGCACTTTAACTTTCATGACGACCGATACTGGAAGAATCAATAATAATCCAATAACAATTGAAAATCCAAAGAATCTCAAGAGATTCTTTTTCATTACAGTTATACTTCTTTTTATACCACCAATTGCTGTACTATCTTCTATGATAATACTTTGATTTATCATAATAAACAAATAAGTAATGAAGCTTAAAATCAAAGTAATCAATGATGAAAATAGGTTAGAATATGATAAGAATGTCATACTCACGACTACATTGAGCAAAGCCATTGGTACAAATACAATAATATCACTTAAAATCAT
>JABXKX010000133.1 GCA_013619035.1 Peptostreptococcaceae bacterium | reverse complement strand
CAATAGATGCTTTTTGTATTGCTGGTAATTTACAAGCAATACAAACAATAGAAAACAATTATTTAATTAAGAAAGTAAGATGTCATAATAGGCAAATACACAAGTCTAATATGTTAAAGGGTGGTAAGAAAAAACTAAACCAAGCACCATTTTTAGTAAGAGATTTTAGACTATTTGACAAAATAAAATATAATGGTCAAGAAGGTTTTGTTTTCGGACGTAGAAGTACAGGGTATTTTGATCTTAGAAAGCTAAATGGCGAAGTCATACATCGAAGTGCTAGTCATAAAAAACTAAAACTTCTTGAAAAAAGAAAAAACTATATTGTCGAAAGACTTAAAAAGAAAGGAGCATAGTCTTTTCATCCTATCTTTGAAAAGACGGGTTTCAAAAGGCTGCAAACTATTTATGAAATATTATATTCTTGATGATGATATAAATATAGTTAAAATCCTAAGAAATATTATTGAAGAAAACTTCGATAGACGTGTCATAGGATTTAATACCAATCCTAAAGAAGCAATTGACGAAATCCTTTTGCATCGACCCGATGTTGTTTTAATCGATTACTTAATGCCGGGGTATGATGGTGTCGATGTTATAAAGAAAATTAAATCTGTGATATCTGATATTGAATTTATCATGATATCACAAGTCTCTGATAAAGCGATGATTGGTGAAGCGTATGGCGAAGGTCTTAGTTTCTTCATATCAAAACCGATCAATAAAATTGAAGTAGATGTGATTCTAGGTAATATGGAAGGTCGTATTAAAACCTCTCGTAAATTGAATCAAATCATTCATTTGATAGGCGACTCTGAAAAAAGTGAACCATCTATTAATCGTTATGAAATTGCAAAAAGTGTCTTAAAAGATTTGGGTATTTACTCTGAAAAAGGCAGTAAAGACATGATTGCAATCATAGAAATTATGCAATCAGATGAGGTAGATATCTCTGAAGCCTTTGATAATTATAGTCAAGCATATCATGAAAAACCAAAAATTGTCAGACAACGTATGAGACGTTCTATGTCCAAAGGATTAAGAAATTTGGCTTATCTTGGCATCGAAGACTATATGAATGAGTTATTTGTTAAATACTCAAACAGTTTATATGATTTTGAAACGGTTAAAAGAGAGATGGATTATATTCGTGGGACCAATAAAAATAGAGGCACGATATCAATCGACAAGTTTTTGGAAAGTTTGAATGAATTCTAAAAATTCTAAATAATTGAAATAATTTGAAGCACGATGAAGCTTTTTGAATCCCTACCTTATACTTTTAATAAGGGGGGATTATTTTATGAATGGAGTTATAGAGAACTTTGGTTTGTGGTCACTTTTGCCACCACTTGTAGCGATTGTTTTAGCATTTAAAACAAAACAAGTGTTACCATCATTATTTGCTGCAATTCTTGTCGGGGCGACTATTATTGCAGGTGGTAATGTATTTGAGGGCTTTTCAAATACGGTTACTAAATACATCGCTGGATCAGTTGCATCTGAATGGAATGCAGGTATCATCGTATTTGATATCGGTTTGGGTGGTATGATTGGTATCGTAGCTGCCTCAGGTGGCGCTAAGGCCATTGCTGAATGGCTAGCCACAAAAGCACGTACCGCAAAATCAGGTATGGTTGCAACATGGGCAATGGGACTTTTAATATTCTTTGATGATTATTCAAATACTTTATTAGTTGGAACAACAATGAGACCTTTAACAGATAAGTTAAAGATTTCAAGAGAAAAATTAGCATTTTTAACAGATTCAACAGCAGCACCAGTGGCGTCAATGGCACTTATATCAACGTGGATTGCTTACGAAATGGGTCTATTAAGAGATGTATTTGCTACAATTGGTGTAGAAGCAAATATTTATTCGGTATTTATCAAATCTGTACCATTTAGATTCTACAGTTTGATTATGTTAGGTTTTGTTTTGATGATTGCTGTAACGGGTCGTGACTATGGACCGATGTTAAAAGCAGAAAGAAGAGCAAGATTTGAAGGTAAATTGGTTGGAGATGATGCAACACCTCTAGCATCTAAAGAATTAACTGAAATGGAAATTAAAGAAGGTATTCCACTTCGTGCAATGAACGCAATTATTCCAGTTTTAACTGTTGTAGTAATGGTTATTGTTGGTCTTTATATCAGTGGTAAAAGCTCTATCTTAGGTGGCGATGATGTTGCATTGATCAGTCGATTAAAAGAGTCACCATTTGCATTTACAGTGATAAGAGATGTTATTGGATCTGCTAATGCAGCAGTAGCAATGATGTGGGCTTCATTCTTAGGATCTTTGGTAGCATTTGGTATGGTATTATTCCAAAAGATTTTAACATTTGAAGAAGCAATGAATGCATGGATTGATGGTGCAAAATCACTTGTAATTGCAATATTTGTTTTAGTAATGGCTTGGGGTATTGGATCTATGTGTAAAGATTTAGGGACTGCTAATTACCTAGTTGGTATATTAGAAGGTAAAATCAGCGCAGAAATTATTCCGTTGGCAGTATTTATTCTGGGTTGTTTAATTGCATTCTCAACAGGTACATCTTGGGGAACGACAGCAATCATGATGCCAATTGCAGTACCGTTAGTATTTAATTTAAGTGGTGGTGATACAGGTACGCTTCTATACGCAACAATTGGTGCTGTATTTACAGGGGCTGTATTTGGAGATCACTGTTCACCAATTTCAGATACAACCATTATGAGTTCGATGTCAGCTGCATCTGATCATATTGATCATGTTAAGACGCAAATACCTTATTCGGTTACGGTTGCAATCATAGCGGTAGTCGTAGGGTACTTACCAGCAGCGCTTATTGGAATTAATCCGATTATCTCATTAATCTTAGGATATGGTTTAGCATTTTTAGCGATTAAATTTATGGGTAAGGAAGTTGAAGATCCTGCGTATGCTATAAAGTTTAAGAAGACTAAAAAAGCAGTATAAATAAGTGGAGCAGTGAAAGCTGCTCCTCTTCTTATAATATATAAATTAGTTTGTTTAATTTTTATTATATTGAATAGGAAAACTATAAAACACAGTTCTTTTTTGAACTGTGTTTTGTTTTATAATATTGTTAATAATATAC
>JABXKX010000596.1 GCA_013619035.1 Peptostreptococcaceae bacterium | reverse complement strand
AAGTCATAATATATTAAATATAAGCGACTGGTCTTTCCCCAAACTAGTCGCTTATTATTTAACTATTTTTTTGTAATCAGTTTGCGTTTTTCAACCCAACCCGGTTTATTTTCCTGCTTGGCTCTGCCCACAGCTAGTGCACCCGATGGTACATTTTTAGTGATTGTTGTACCAGCAGCAACATATGACATTTCTTCTAAAGTGACCGGTGCAACAATATTTGCATTACAGCCAATAAATGAATTGTCTTTAATCTCAGATCTATTTTTATCTTTTCCATTGTAATTTACGAATACCACACCACAACCTACGTTGATGTTTTTACCTAAATCTGCATCACCTACATAAGATAAGTGAGAAATTTTAGTGCCATCACCAATCACAGCATTTTTAACTTCTACAAAATCGCCTACCTTCACATGAGATCCAACTTTAGAGTTCGGTCTGATATAAGCATAAGGACCGACTGATGTATGGTTATCAACTGTAGACTCTGATATGGTACTGTCTTTTACAGTTGTGTTATTGCCAATTGTAGAATCTATGATTCTAGCATCTGGACCTATAATACAGTCTTCACCAATAACCGTTTGACCAATTAAAAATGTATTTGGATAGATTACAGTATCCATACCCACTTGAACGTCAAAATCTATATAAGTAGTGCCCATATCTATTATGGTGGCACCCTCTTCTATCAGATTCATATTAATACGTTTCTGAAGGCGTTTCATCACATATTGAAGGTCTCTCTTTGATTCAACAACAGCTTTACCCTTCATACATTCCACACGATAGGTTTCTTGTAATCTTTCCGTTAAATCCGCAAAGTTAACCCAATCGTCTAAAATGACATCCAATTGTTTATCAATCACTTTACTTGGTATATAAAATGCCACTGGACGCTCTTTATTGTCTTTAAAGAAAACAATATCATCCGGGTATTGTAGAATATTATTATGGATCCACGTTAAGTCAATTAACGGTGCATGTGCCATAAAGAATATGACATGATCTAATCCTTCTTTTATATCTTGTTTTTCAATCAGTTGTTCATCTGCTTCTAGTGTTTCTGTGATAATCTCTTGAATTGTCTTACCAAAAATAACCTGTTCTTCTTTGGTCTTTTTAGATTTCATTTTTGAGTTATCGGGATCAATATGTACAATTGTATTTAACATTTGGCCTCCTTGTTATATCTCTACAAGTGTTCTTTTTAGTTACCATATAAAGTCACAAAGCCAGTCTTTTTAACAACTAAGACCGAAAGCATTATAACATTATTTCAGTTATAAAGGAACACTCCTTCACTATTTTAAGAAAAAAAATTCCCTAAGAAAACTTAGGAAATATTTTTATTATACTGTTGTACTAGCAAGAAAAGTTTCTTCAACATTATCATCTTGTTCAGATTTAGCTCTCTCATATGCTTCAAAAATTGTGGTTTGAATTTCTGAACGCATAGAAGAATTAATAGGATGAGCAATATCTCTATAATCTGCTTCTCCTACTTTGCGACTCGGCATAGCTACAAATAAGCCGCTTTGTCCCTCAATAATTTTAATATCATGTACTACAAATGCCTCGTCGAAAGTTACTGAAACTACTGCTTTCATCTTTCCATCGTCTTTTAATTTTCTGATTCTAACGTCTGTAATATTCATTGATTCCTCCTGCCTTTCTGACGTTTTTTATAAGCCCCATATATTGTATTCTACATCGAGACAGGAAAACCTTTATTAAATTGAAAGAATATTCATAAAATTGGTTTTTTTTATAAAATATCCGACTGAATCGTTACATGTTCTTTAGATTTACTTGGATCTATGGTAAAAATACTGAAATAATTATCAACTAGTTTTTCTTCTTCCATCACTTCTTCAAATAATACGCCAATGCCTACAACAAAAGATTCCAGTTCTTTAACAAGTGATTCTATCCCTTGAATGGTACCCCCTGCTCTCATAAAGTCATCTATGATTAATACATTTGAACCTTTTTTAATGGAATTCTTAGGTGCATACATGGTTTTTAATCTACCATCAGAACCAGAAGCATAGTGAATACTAAGAGTTGGTCCATCATCTGCTTTAAATGTATTTCTAAAAACGACTAAAGGGACATTTAACATAAAGGCAGTTTTAAGTGCTAAAGGAATACCCTTTGTTTCTACAGTGACAACATAATCAATAGAAGCATCAATAAATTCCTCTGCAAAAATGGCCCCTAGTTGTTGCACATAATTCGGATTGTACAGTATATCTGCCAAATAAATAAAACCACCTGGAATACGTCTTGATTCTTTTGATAATTCCATTCTTAAGTTTTCAATAATCTCAGCTTTCTTTTCAAGTGAGATAATTGGAATGTATTTCACACCACCTGCTGCACCTGTTATGGTCTCTATTTTACCTAATTTTTGTTTTTCAAAGATGTCTTTTACTATAACAAGGTCTTCACTAATAGTTGATTTAGAAGCTGCAAACAACTCCGTAAAACACGTTAGTGTAAATACTTTATTGGGTGTATTAACTAGGATTTGAGTAATAGCAGCTATCCGCTCATTTCGTTTGTATTTATTCACAATATTTTCTCCTATACGAATGTTTTTTTATTATAAGCTAATTTTATTCGTTTTTATTAGAAAATGCAAGCTATTTCAACGGAAGCATCAAGTTCTATCATAAGAAATACTTATCACCTTATTACTGTAAGTTATTTGTCTGTATTTTAATGTAAAATATAGTTCCTCAAACTGTTAGTCTCTTCATATAGTCTTCTCATACTAAGAAGGTGCCTTAAATAATATCAGATTTCTATCAAGAAGTTTGGTCATTTTATAACACCTTATGACACTTGATCAACACCGATAGAATAAAACTTTTGTACAAAATCAAAGGCAGAACATTTTTAGTGTATTCAATAAAAGCAGGAATGTCTGAAGCAATAAAGTATTCTTCTTTTCCTAATCCTAGAATTAAAGGAGAACCTTTTCTTGCCGCAATGATATTATTTTCATCATTTTTTAGAATTGCTACTGCAAATGTTCCATCTAATCTTCTTAATGCTAGTCTGATAGCTTCTTTGAAAGAATTTTCTTTCATGTAATCTTC
>JABXKX010000575.1 GCA_013619035.1 Peptostreptococcaceae bacterium | reverse complement strand
CATTGATAGTAAGTTTATTGTGTTTTGTTTTTAATATCTGTGCCTTGGGGTAATAACTATATGTACAGTTGCATACATCAGAATTCATTAAAAGGTTTATGGGAGGTAATTATGCAATATAAAATTAATAAGATGTTGGTTGTATTTATTATGATATTATTAGTTGGTTGTAGTAAGAACACCGAAAATACAGATCCAATAAAGACCGAGGGAAATGAAACTATAGTAGAGGAAAATATAACAACAAATGAAACTGTGACCATAGAAGACATTATAGATGAGGAAATAGAACCTGTTTGGAATTTCAAAAAATATTCAGGGCAATGGTCATTAGATACGCCTCTCATTAATCCGTTTGGTGAAGAGTCGAATTATTTAAGTATTGAATTTATAGAACATTCAGAGATGTATGGTGTTTACGTCAATTCAAGTGCTGTAAGAATAGATGAAACTTTTTTCGGTGATTTGTGGACACTAAGAGCACCATTTAACGAGTCGTTAACTGAAGATGAAAACAATCGATTATTATATGATATAAGTTCATATTTTGATTTAATAGGTGGCAGCCTTTTGGGACGTTATTATGATTCGGTTACCTATCAAGTGATTACAGAAAATGAAAGATATATATGTTCAGTGGAAATAGATTCTGAAGAGTTTATATTTACTATTGTTAAAGAAAAGTTACTCCTATCAGAAACTGAATATATTTTTAGTCCTAGTGAAGAAGAGTCACCTATTTATTTTACGGTGTATAAACCAGCAGATGTTTTTTACTCGCTTAGAGCAAAAATAGATCAAGGGTTCTCATACATTGATATCAGCTATTTTGCTCAATATGGTTTGTATAACAGGGAATACACTAGATCGATTACATTAGATGAAGAAATGGGTTACGATAATTATTTTGATAATATGCCATTGGATGAAGGCTTTTATCACTACGAAATTACTTGGGATAATAGTAATTCACCCAATAAAATCAGCGTAGAGCTTAATCAATTAGGTACAATACCAGTTATAAAACATGGAGAAAGTTTAGGTGCTATAAAAGTAAGTGCAGAAGATGTCTATTCTATCGAAGTTCTGCCGACTAATAGTGATTCGGTATATGTTGAACATCCATCGTTTGATATAGAAAATATTACACTCGACGAGACGCCAGATGGAGATCATATCATTTATGTACCTTCTGGATTTTGGAATGTCATCATACATCCATTAGGAGATCCTATGGTTTTCCGATATGAAACGTTGATGGTGCCTGTTAACTCAGGTCAAGTGACAGAAGTTATAATACCTCCAAGTGTCTCGGATGCACTTCAAAAACCATTAGGGTTTGATGCAAAAGACATTGTCATAAGTAAAATTAGTGAACTGGATAATCAAGTTACATTCGAGTTTACATTGTTAGACGAAAAAACAAAAGATATTCTACCGAATATAGAAAACACCACAGTTTATGATGGTGGTTATGAAGGTGAGATAACAAACATAGAATCTGTAAAAACACCTCCTAGCATTGTTTTGTTAGTGGATTCATCTGGATCAATGAAAGGCAAAATGAAAGAAACTTTAGATGCTTGTAAAACATTTATAACTTCAATGGATGAGGACGTTAAAATACAACTAATTGATTTTGATTCAAGTGTAAAAAAACTAAGTGGTGTGACAAAAGATGAAGTTCTAAGTAATATTTCTCAGATTACAGTTGGAGGAGCAACTGTTCTTTATGATGCCATAAGTGAAGGATTAGACGAACTAGCACTTGAAGAGAGACCGATCATAGTGGCATTTACCGATGGTGCAGATGCCAACTTAAATGATACTGCCCGAGGTTCTGATCTCTCAAAAGAGGATCTCCTTTTACTGACATATGAATCAGAAATACCAATTTATTGTATTGGTTTTGGTGAGGGTCATGATGGAGCTGCTCTAGAGAAAATTGCATTAAGTACAGAAGGTCAATATTTCTCAGCAGCTGATCAAGATGCACTTGTACAAGTATTTGATGCCATCAACAAGAAAATTTCCAATACTTATGCTGTCACTTATGATAGACCGAAGGTACAATCTTTTAGTGATATTCCAATTATATCGTTTGTTGTAGATACAAGTGGTTCAATGGATACCTATGATTTAGAATATGGTCATAGAATGAGAAATGTGCAATTTCTAATTCATGAATTCATGGAATCTTTACCAGAGAACTGTCAATATCAAGTAACTGAATTTAATGGCGATACTAGAATTATTCAGACTTTAACCTCTGATAAGACTTTAGTCTATCAAGGTATTGGTAGATTATATGCTGGAGGTGCAACCGATATTGAAGGATCAGTTGCGGCATCTTATAATGCTCTAAAAAATGTACCTTCTACTAAAAAAGTGATGGTATATATTACAGATGCAGCTCTAGGTACAACTGACTCATCCGATTATTTTAAAGAACTCCTTACTAAGATGGGAGAGTCCGATGTGAGATCATTATGGGTTGGGATTGGTTTGGATGACTATGTAGATGATTTTATCCTAGCTTCTGAATTATCAGGTGGTGACTATGTTATCTCTGAATCGGTAGACACCTTAAAAGAATCATTTAATAAAGTCCTAAACGAAGTGTTGGAAGCGCCTACATCAGAATTAACAACAGTACATTTAAATATTGAAAAAAAGAATGCTGTCGGAGAACGAGAAGTTTACAGTGTAAGTCAACTTGCAGATTTGAATTTAAAGAATCCTTCAGGAGATATATTTTTATCAGAAGCAATATCATATAAAATAGGTGATTATATCAGTCAATATGACCAAACTGTTGCAAGTTTAGTTTCAGGACGGTCGGTACCAGAAGAGGAATTCGTCGTCAAGACACGTATGTCTGCAGACGTAAATGGTTATAATGAAGCTGCTGATATACAAATTGATGAGTTGTTTATCCTAAATAAAATAAGCGGTGTAGAAGCGCCTTCGGGTTATCAATATATTGGTATTCAAACAACCATAAAAAATATTTTACCAGAACAAGAAGTGATGGTTTATCCTGATGGCTCTGGTCATCCGGCCTCTTGGGTAGCTGGTGGTGCTAAAGGTGAACTTAAACATCAAAAGATTGCATATATG
>JABXKX010000061.1 GCA_013619035.1 Peptostreptococcaceae bacterium | reverse complement strand
TTTATCCATAGCACTTCATTCAAGTTTGTTATTTTTCATATTATAATAATAAAGTCATCAGCATTTAAATTGCGGATGACTTTTTTTAGTGTTTATAGGTTGCTACTTTAGAGTGTAACATTGTTGCTTGACTGGATAACGCTTCACTTGCAACAGCGTTATCTTCAGCTGTTGCACTGGTTGTTTGTAAGCAGCCAAGATTAGAACAATACTTTTGTTGTATTGTTCTATAGATTTAAGAACGTATGTTTGGTATACTGAAAGTAGGATAGTAGGCTTTAAGGTTCCCAAAAACGGAGTGATATGATGTCTAGAATTATATTTCATATAGATGTGAATTCCGCGTTTCTATCATGGGACGCGGTTGATAGATTACAACATGGCGAAACAATAGATTTAAGAAATATTCCCTCGATTGTAGGAGGGGATCCTAAAAAACGTTCTGGGATTGTTCTTGCAAAATCCATACCTGCTAAAAAATTTGGCATAAAAACGGCTCAAACATTAGTGGATGCTTTTAAACTATGCCCACAATTAGTCTCTGTACCACCAAGATATAATGTTTATACAAAAGCCAGCAAAGCAATGATGACTCTCTTAAGAGAGTACTCACCAGATATTGAGATTTTTTCGATTGATGAATGTTTTTTAGATTATACTGCGGTAGAAAAATTATTTGGTTCACCGTTAGAAGCAGCTTATGTGATGCAAAAACGTATTGAAGATGAATTAGGATTCACAGTAAACGTTGGTATTTCAACGAATAAGATATTAGCCAAGATGGCTTCAGATTTAGAAAAACCGAATAAAGTTCACACGTTGTATCCTCATGAAGTTCAAGAAAAATTATGGCCGTTACATGTTTCTGATTTGTTTATGGTGGGTCGATCAACAGAAGCGAAGCTAATCAAATATGGTATTGATACCGTGGGTGATTTGGCTCAAACTGATTTGAATTTCTTGAAACATATTCTTAAAAGCCATGGAGAATTTTTGATTTACAATTTTGCATGGGGAAGAGATGTTTCTATTGTTAATGATGATAAATACACTTTAGTAAAAAGTATTGGTAATTCGACGACGATTCCTTATGATATTACGGAAAGAGAAGATGCTGCTAGATATCTGCTTTCTCTATGTGAAAGTGTTGGCATGAGACTTCGCGCAGCAGAAATGCGAGCCTTTGTTGTTGCCATTCATATCAAAACCAATGGATTTGACACCGTACAAAAGCAACATAAAATGTTGTATACTATTTCAAGTACCAATGATATTTATGAAGAGGCCATGAGATTATTTGATATATTATGGAATCAAGTGCCTATTAGACACTTAGGCGTAAGGGTATCACAATTACAAGAAGAATTGCCAAGACAATTGTACCTTTTAAAACAAGAGGATGAGAAGATTGAAACACTTGATCAGACCATTGATGATTTAAGAGAACGCTTTGGGAAAGGTATTATTTCAAGAGCAAGTTTGGTTCAAACTAAAGTTAAATCTATGTCGGGTGGGGTAGGAGATGATGATTACCCGGGTATGAGGAGTTTGATTTGAAATATTTCATATAGAAAATAATGAAAACTTAGCGTATGAATCTAAAATGGAATTATAACAAACGGTTATTGTAATTCATCATGTAGAATAACTTGCCGTGTTCTTTCCAAATATACATGGACTAATGTATAATGGGGTGAAGGGAGCATTAAGACGATCTTAATGATGATGGTATGCGAGGAAAACATATAGAAAATGTAACAATTTTAACTCAAATGATGTTACCCCAGTTTGTAAATCCTGGGTATAGATGTATAGATGCAACAACCGGAAATGGACATGATACTTTATTTTTATCCGAATTGATTGGAAAAGACGGATTTGTGTACGGTTTTGATGTACAGCAGCTTGCTATCGATGCAACAAAAGAAAAACTAGAAGGCCGAGAGAATTATCAATTAATATGTGATGGACATGAGCATATGGAGCAATATATTTTAGAGCCTATTGATTTTGTAATTTTTAATTTAGGCTATCTACCAAGAGCGGATAAAAATATTAAGACACATAAAACAACGACGTTATTAGCCATAGAAGCAGCTCTAAGACTTCTAAAATGTCATGGTATCTTATGGGTTGTTGTTTATCCAGGACATGAGGAAGGTGCAGAAGAATCAGAGGCACTAAAAAAATACTTTGCTTCATTAGAGCAAAAAAATTATAGTGTGATGACATCAAAATTTGTAAATCAACGGAACAATCCACCTTATGTGATTGTGGTTGAAAAGAAAATCAAAAATGAATAGAGTCATATGATGGGGTATATGGTACACTTAATATCAAGAGACTCAATTGATGGAGGTTTTTATGAAAACTATAATAATATATTCTACCAAACATGGTTTTACAAAAACTGTAGCAGAGCAGTTAAACAAAATGATCAATGACTCCGTACAACTTTTTGATACAAATGAAGTCACATATGAAATTATTTCTGATGCTGAAAAAATAATATTTGGAAGCTCTGTTTATTCGGGTAAACTTCGTAGAGATATGGTTGATTTAATCAACACGTATAAAACTGATTTAGTTGAAAAAACAATAGGCATGTATGTGTGTTCGGTCAATGAATTTAAAACCACAAGTTATTTAGAACAATCATTATCAAAAGGCTTTATCAATCATTTATCTAGTGTTGTTTATGCCGGTTATGGTGTTGATTTTGATCAAATGAAATTATTTGAGAAGATGGCTATAAGAACGATTATTAAAAAAGAGAATATGGATACTGGCATTAAAGTAGAGGCGTTGGAACAGCTTGTAAAAAAATTAAAATAGAAGTTATCGTTGAAGCCTGGTAGTTTATCAGGCTTCTTTTTATAGAATGAAGCATTAAAAATTTGTTAATAAATACACAATAGATGTAATGAACATAGCTGTTATAGGCTATAATAAGATATAGACAATGGTCAGGAGGATATATGTACGAAGCGTTAATGACGGAAGAAATGAAACCTTGGAGAGATTTACTGTTGGTTCATAAATTTGCAGTAGAAGAAATCAAGACTAAATTAGAAATTTTGGATGAAGAATTTCGAAATATTCATGATTATAATCCCATTGAACATATCAAATAC
>JABXKX010000599.1 GCA_013619035.1 Peptostreptococcaceae bacterium | reverse complement strand
GTTATAACAGACATAAGCTACCTCCTAATACCATTATACCCCAAAAAAATAAATACACCTCTACAGAGGTGTATTTAGGAAATATATTGAATGAAATTATTTATTTAACTTGATCCATACCAACTTGTAATGCTTTGATATTGATATCAACAAACTTTTCTTTTACGGTTTTCTTGATTACTGCATTCCAATCAATATCCATAAGACCCATTGCTTTAACAAGAGCTCCTACGATAATAACATTTGCAGTTCTAGGGTTCCCAATACTCTCAGCCAATTCACCAGCTTTAAATACTGTTACATCTGATTTTTCTTTTAATGCTTCAATAACACCTTGAGGATAATCAGCATCACACGCTAAGATAGGCGCTGAAGGAATCTCATATTCATTTACAACAACTTTACCATCTGGCTTTAAAAATTCTAACCATTTTCCTGTTTCCATTGTTTCAAATGAAACTAAGATATCTGCTTGACCTTTACCAATAATCGGTGAGTAAACTCTCTTACCAAATCTAACTTGAGTCGTAACAGAACCACCTCTTTGTGCCATACCATGAACTTCTGACATCTTAACATCATAACCAGCTTGAATTAAGCCTTCTGCTAAGATTTTACTCGCAAGGATAATACCTTGACCACCAACACCGGCAAGTAGAACATTTTTTACATCAGACATATTATTTTACCACCTTTCCGATTGCATCGAATGGACATGATTGAGCACATACCGAACAACCAATACAAGTATTTGCATCAATTTTTGCTTTTTTAGTTGCAAGATCAAAACTTAATGATGGACAACCTGTTTTAATACAAACTTTACAGCCTTTACAAGCATCTACATCTACTTTATATTGACGAGATGATAAATCAAACTCAGCAATATCTTGCTCAGAGAATTTCTTAAGAGCACACGGCCATCTCGTAATGATTACTGAAGGACCTTCAAATGCAAATGCAGCTTCAAGAGCATCATCTACTTCTTTTAAGTTAAGTGGATCTACAGTAACAACATGTTTAATTCCTACTGCTTCAACTAATTTAGGAATATCAACTTGATTAGATTCTTCACCTTGTAATTTGAAACCAGTACCAGGATTTTCTTGGTGTCCTGTCATACCAGTAATTCTGTTATCAAGAATACAATGAACTGTATTTGAATTGTTATAAGCAACAGTCATTAATGAGTTAACACCTGTATGGAAGAATGTTGAATCTCCAATTACAGATACAACCTTTTGTTCTACATTATTTTTCTTGAATGCTTGAGAAGCACCATGCGCCATAGAAATTGATCCACCCATACAAATTACTGAGTCAATTGAATTAAGTGGTGCAGCAGCTCCTAATGTATAACAACCGATATCTCCTGTTACCATTACGTTTTTCTTTTTAGATAAAGCATAGAAGAAACCTCTATGTGGACAACCTGTACATAAAGTTGGCGGTCTGTTTACTTTCTTATCATCAGCAATTGAAACCGTTGGTCTTTCTTCGTTTAATAACGCTTTAGAAACGATATCTGGATTTAACTCACCAATATTAGGAATTAATTCTTTACCGATACATTTGATACCAGCAGCCTTCATTTGCTCTTCCATAAATGGCTCTAATTCTTCAATAACATAAAGCGTATCTACTTTAGAAGCAAACTCTTTAATCTTATCCATCGGCATAGGGAATGAGAAACCTACTTTTAAGTAAGAAGCTGTCTCACCAAATACTTCTTTAGCATATTCGTAAGCAACACCAGCAGTTACAATACCAATTTTTGTATCGTTCATTTCAACTCTATTTAAGTGAGTTTCATTTGAGAACTCTTCTAATCTTTTTAATTTATCTTCTACAACTGGGTGTAAAATTCTAGCAGTAGCAGGAGCAGCAACATATTTAAGTGGTTGCTTTACATAAGGTACCATAGGTACTTCTTTTCTTTCGCCTAATTCAACTAGTCCTTTAGAGTGACATGTTCTAGTCGTCATTCTATATAAAACAGGTACATCAAATTTCTCAGAAATTTCATAAGCTTCTTTTACAAAGTCCTTACACTCTTGAGAATCAGATGGCTCGATACAGACAATTTTAGCAAACTTAGCATAATATCTGTTATCTTGCTCATTTTGTGAACTATGACATCCTGGATCATCAGCAGATACTAAAACAAATCCACCTGTAACACCAGTATATCCCCAAGTAAATAATGGGTCAGCAGCTACGTTAACACCAACATGCTTCATTGCAGCAAGTGTTCTAGCACCAGCAACAGATGCACCAATAGCTGTTTCCATTGCTACTTTCTCATTTGATGCCCATTCTGCAGTTAAATCCTCTTTGTACTGAATCATGTTTTCTAATATTTCTGTGCTTGGTGTTCCTGGATAAGCTGAAGCAAACGTTACGCCAGCCTCAAAAGCACCACGAGCAACAGCTTCGTTACCAGTCATAAACTTCTTCATTCTTTCACACTCCTCAATTTCTCTATTATTTATAAGCAGCAATTACGCTACCTAATGCAATTGAATTTAATTTATCTTCAAAACTATCTGCTCTTGAAACCAATACGACTGGCGCCTTAGCACCCATAATGATTCCTGCAGATTTTGCTTTTGCTAAATATGTTAATGCTTTGCCGATACCATTACCAACTTCAATCGTCGGTACAACAACTACATCTACATCTCCAGCTATATCACTCTTAAATCCTTTTGTCTCCGCTGCTTCTTTGGAAACCACTAAATCAAATGCCAAAGGACCTTCTACAATAACATTTTCACCAAATTCTCCAGCCTTACATTTATCTTCTAATGCTTTTGCATCGACTGTAGCAGGCATTTTTGGATTTACTTTTTCTTTAGCTGCTAAACAAGCTACTTTTACAGTTTCTGTACCAAGCGCTTTTGCAACTTGAATCGCATTTTTTGTAATAGCAGTTTTAGCATCTAGGTTTGGTGAAATATTCATACCACCATCAGTAAAGTACATCAATTTGTGATACGCTGGAATATCGTATACCATCACATGTGATAATTGACTATCTGTTCTTAGTCCTACTTCTTTATCCAATACAGCTTTTAAAAGTATTGCTGTATCAATAAGACCTTTCATAACAAAATCAGCTTCACCATTTCTTACAAGTTCAACAGAAA
>JABXKX010000253.1 GCA_013619035.1 Peptostreptococcaceae bacterium | reverse complement strand
ATAGCTTGCTGTATAAATTTAGAAGATGGTACAATAATAGTGAATAGATTGGATCTTATTGTAAAGTTAGAATATGAGGGTGTTATGGAAAAGTTATCTATTGGCAAAATGGCAAGAATAAATAATGTAACAGTACAAACCTTAAGACACTATGATCAGATTGGTTTATTAAAACCATATCTTATTGATGAAATAAGTGGTTATAGATATTATCACATCAAACAAAGTGCTGTTTTGGATATGATTGTTTATATGAAAGCACTGGGGATGCAACTTGAAGATATCAAAGAACAATTTGATAAAGAAGATATTGATGTGATCAAAACAATGCTTCACGAACAGAAAAAGAGTACCAATCAGAAAATCAAAGAACTACAACAAATGCAAAGTGCGATTCAAGTTTGTATTGATAATTATGATCGTTATCCAGTGGAGCATAAGATGGGTACCATAGAAATACAACATATTGAAAAAAGAAAAATCTTTTGTTACGATGGCAAAAAAAATATCTATGAACACAGTTTAGCAGATTATGAGTATATTTTAAGAGAACTGAAAAATCAGGTGATTATTCGAGATTTACCAATGATCTATTTTTGTAATGTTGGTACAATACTTAGAAAAGGTATGCTTGATGATCGCAAAATGTATTCAACGGAACTGTTTCTATTTATTGATGATAATTATGAACATGAAACAGGCATTGATTATTTACCAGAAAATGATTTTTTATGTATGTACTGTCCGAGTTTTACAGATGAATTAGACTATGCTAAAAAACTTTTTGAATACATTGAAGAACATAACTATAAAATAATAGGGGATTATATCTGTGAAGTGGTAGTTGAATTGCCAATATTTGACCGTGATGAAAGGAATATGCTGATAAAATTACAAATTCCTATAGAAAAGTATTGACTCTATTGTAACCATAGACTTTAAAATAAAAACAAAGGGAAGACAACTTAATCTCTCCGATTCCATTAGACCTAAGGGTTTATTCGGAACGATGGGTATAAAAAGTAATTTTTATGCCTGCCAGTGCGCAAAGGAGTTCATAAATATTTCAACGAGAGTTGATGTATTTATGGACGTTTTTTATTTTAAAAAGGAGGCTTAAATGAAAGGTTACAATGGGAAAATGCTTTGGGTTGATTTATCTACTAAAACAACTCGAGAAGAAGAAGTGCCACAAGAATGGTATACAAAATTTATTGGAGGCGAAGGATTTGTTGCTAAACTTCTTTATGACCGTTTAGAAGCAAATATGGATCCACTACATCCAGACAATCTTCTGATATTTGCAACCGGACCAATGAACGGTACATTAGCACCGTGTTCCGGTAGAACATGTGTTGGATTTAAGTCTCCTCTTACGGGTACGATTGGTGCTTCGAATGTAGGCGGTCAATTGGCACCAGCACTTAAAAAGACGGGTTATGATGTGATTATATTTACAGGCAAATCTGAGACACCAGTTTATACATATATTAATGATTCATCAGTAGAATTTAGAGATGCAACTGACCTTTGGGGATTAGATGTTGAAGTCACTGAAGATAAAATTAGAGAAGAGTTAGGCGACAACAAGGTTAGAATAGCAGAGATAGGTCCTGCAGGAGAAAACCTTGTATTGTACTCATCAATTATGATAGATAGCCACAGAGCAGCTGGTAGAGGCGGTGCTGGTGCTGTTATGGGTAGTAAGAATTTAAAAGCGATGGTTTGTAAAGGTTCTGGCAGTAGAACAGAAATTTCAAACATGGATGATTTTAATACATTTAGCAATAAAGCAAGACAGGAATTAAAAGATGAACCCTTTGTAAACAGTTTATTACATGTCTACGGGACACCTGCTTTTACAACGGCTGTTGATTCTATTGGATGTTTGCCAACAAGGAATTGGCAAGAAACAACTTTCAGTTCAGCCATGCCAATGTTAGGACATGAAGCATATCATGAAACTTTAGATGTTAAAGCATCATCATGTCACAGTTGTCCAATTGCATGTGGCAGAAATACAAAAATAAAATCAGGAAAATATAAAGGTGAAAAAGGTCATGGACCTGAATATGAAGGTATTGGAGCATTTGGTACAAAAACATGTGTAACAGACTTAAATGATATCACGATGACTTATTATTTATGTAATCGATATGGTATCGATATTATTTCTGCTGGACAGGTCATCTCAACGGCAATGGAATGGTATGAAAAAGGACTAATAAACAAAGAAACAACAGGTGGTATTGATTTATCCTTTGGTAACGGTGAAGCCATGATAGAAATCATTGAGAAGATCGCATTTAGAAAAGGATTTGGAGATGTTTTAGCAAAGGGCGTTATGAGAGCAGCTGAGATTGTTGGAGGCGATGCACATAAATACGCTTTCCACGTTAAAGGTATGGAAATGGCGTCATGTGGTGTAAGAGCCAGTAAAGGAGAAGTGCTTTCGCATGTTGGTAGTGAAAGAGGGGCAGATCATTTAAGACCTTTTGCCTCTACAGTAGATGCCCTGGGTTATTTAGAACCAGAATTAGGTATACTTACGAGGAAAAGCCCAACAGAAGATGCTGACAAAGCATGGGTAAAACCTTTTAAGGAATTGAGTTTATTAACCAATCTTCTAGGAACTTGTTTGTTTGCCAGTATTACTTTAGCTGTTAAAGGCAGTACTTGGACGGGTCTTTATAATGCTGTTACAGGTGAAACCATGACCATGGAAGAACTGTTTAAATGTTCAGAGAGAGTGAGTAATCTTGAAAGACTCTTTAATATCAGAGAAGGTTTTGGTCGAGATGATGATCGATTACCGGTTAGATTAACAACTGAACCTGCACCAGATGGTGTTGGTAAAGGAGAGGTCGTTAATGAAGATGTTATTTTGGATTCATATTACAGCTCAATGGGGTGGGATCACCATGGTGTGCCAACAGATTCTAAGTTAATTGATCTTAAGTTGAAGTAGATTTTAATCATATATAAATTATATCAAACCCTCATTCATATGAATGGGGGTTTGTTGTTAAGTGTATTAAGTAAATATATGAAATTAGTTGCAATAGAAACTAATTGCTGATATAGTTTCCTTAGAAACTAATATTATAAAGGAGACTTCATGAGAAAAGAATCACTTGGTAAGTATATTGC
>JABXKX010000016.1 GCA_013619035.1 Peptostreptococcaceae bacterium | reverse complement strand
GTTATTTATTTTAATCATCAGAGTCACCTATATATTTGTAAATCAACCCATTCACCATAAATGAGAGTGTCAGTAAAATTATAGCCATCGCAATTGATTTTGAATAATCACCCATGCTGGTACTCAAAGTGATATAGGTTGTCATAACTCTTGTCTTACCAACAATATTACCACCAACCAAATACACTGCACCAACTTCAGATATAGCACGTCCAAAACCTGTAGCAACAGCAATCAAAATATAAATTCTTAACTCTTTGATTAAGATAAAAAGTGTTTGTACTCTTGAGGCGCCTAATGTCTTGCAAGACTGTTTTATGATTTCGCCGTGTGATTTAGAGCTGTTATAAATATTGCCCATAATAATCGGCAAAATCAGTAATGTTTGAGCTATAATCATTGCTGTTACTGTATAGTATATCCTAAAAGAGCCAAATGGACCGCTTCTTGCAATAAACAAAAACACCATTAAGCCCATAACAACAGGTGGTATCCCCATCAGTGTATACAATACTCGAGTAAAAAGACCTTTTCCTTTAAAGGTTTTTAACCCTAAGTAAATACCAATGGGTAAACTGATTATTGTGGCAATCAAAACAGAAGTTAAAGAAACCATTAAAGAGGTTCCGATGACTTCATACACTTCAATATTACCTGAGAATATAAGTTGTACTGCTTCTATTATGCCTTTAAAAATATTATCCATTTAATCACCTAACTACATTATAAGAGAATATTCAAACTATTTAAACAAAATACTGCCGAAGCAGTATTCTATTTGAGTATTATTAACAAAATTATTTAGCATTTGGAATAAACAGTGGTTGTCCAAACTGTTCTACACCAAATTCTCCTATTAATTTTTGAGTTTCTGTACTTAATAACCACTCCACAAATTCATTTGCAGCATCATGATTAATTAAATCATTTTTATCTGGGTTAACCGGAATAACACCATATTGATTAAATAATGGTGGTGCTCCTTCAAATACGATTTGTAGATCTAGATTATCTCTCATAGATAAAAAGGTTGCTCTATCTGTCATTGTATAAGCACCCATTTCAGCAGCCATAACAAGTGTATCTCCCATACCTTTTCCTACTTCAACATACCAATCACCAGAAGGTTCTAAACCCGCTTCAGTCCACAAAAATAATTCTTTTTTATGTGTACCTGAATCATCACCTCTAGAAATAAATGTTGCTTCAAGGTCTAGAATAGTTGCATATGCTTTGTTTACATCTTCTTTGATATCAAGAATACCTGCGGGATCATTCATTGGCCCAACTACAACAAAGTCATTGTACATAACTTCTGATCGTTTAGTCCCATGACCTTCAGCAATAAATTCTTCTTCAGATGTTTTAGCATGCACCAATAATACATCGGCATCTCCATCTCTACCTCTTTGTAAAGCAGCACCTGTACCAATTGCAATAACATCTACGGTTATACCTGTTTCTTCAGTGAATACTGGTAATATCGCTGCCAATAAACCACTATTTTCGGTACTTGTTGTGGTTGCTAAAATCAATGTCTGATTTTCTTCCTTTGCACATCCAACAAATGTTGTGAATGCTAGACAGACAATTAAAGCAACTGTTAAAAATTTCTTCATAAAACCCCTCCTGTTGTCTAACAAATTTCCAAAAAAAAATAGCCTAAAAGGCCTATTAACCTTTTCCTTTCCAAACACGGGAGGCATCGACATTTCTAACGATACCCATAGGTTAAAATCTCATAGAATCCCTTAGAGAAATCAACTCGGAAATTTGTAATTAATTACAGGAATAGTATATCATATCCCTGTAATTAATTAAAGTAATATTATAATCACACTATCATATTATATAACTACTAGAATGATTCGATTTTGTTTATATCTAAATCTTTAATTATCTCTGCAGCCCATTCAATTGTTGTCTTGAAGTCTTCATAACTAGAAATACCAAAATGAGTATGAGCATATCTAACTGGAACACCAAACACTAAAGTTGGTACCGCTTTATCAGCTAAATGAATTTTTCCAGCATCTGTACCCCCTCCTTGACGAATAGCATCTTGGAAAGTGATTTCTTTATTTTTAGCAATCTCTCGTGCATATGAAATGATATGTGGATTTCCTACCATAGAAGCATCTCTATGTCTTATCTGAGTCCCACTCTTTAATGCACCTTGTCTTTCAAAAGGTCCTCTATGGGAATCATCCGCAGGTGTTCCTTCAAAGACGATCGCAACATCTGGTTGAATATATTTAGAAGTTAATTGCGATCCTCTAGTACCAACTTCTTCTTGACTTGAAATCGCACCAACAACATTTATTTTAAGTTCACATTCTTTAATTGCTTTTAAAGTCTCTACAACTAATGCACACCCCAAACGATTGTCAAAGGCTTTTCCAATCATGGTATCATTGGTTTTTTTATACTCGAATATAGCATGTGGTACTATGGGTGCACCTGGTTCTATCTTAAATAATTCTACGACTTCATCATAAGAATTGGCACCAACATCAATAGCCATATCACTTAGTTCAAAAATCTTAGAACGTTCAGCTGATGTCATAAAATGTGGTGGTTTTGAAGCCACAATACCTGTGATATAGTCACCATCGGTATTTCTAATTCTTACTTTATGAGCGCCTACATTTTGTGAGAACCATCCGCCTAAAGCAATAAATCTAATCAATCCATTTTGTTGTATGGATTGAACCATAAATGCTACTTCATCCGAATGACCATCAAGCATCATTGTTGGTAATGATTCATCATATGTTTTCGGATAAATACAGAGATTTCTCATTTTGTCCTCTTTAAGATCAAATTCATCTCCTATATACTCTCTAATAACCTTTATAACATCATCTTCAAAACCCGGAGCTCCACTTGCATTAGATAAATCTTCTATAAACTTTAATTGTGTATTCATCATCTATTCCCCCTATATAATTGCATTTTATCACAAAAACTAATTCGGTACACTAAACAAATCTAATTTATATGTTTTAACATATCTTATTTGAAATCCCATCCAAAACACTTTAATGCTAGTTTTTGACATTCTAAGGTATAATAGGTATAATTGCATTTCAATGTTGATATACTATTGATAGATAAAAGCATAAAATATCAGGAAAGTTTTTAACACTATGTATACAAT
>JABXKX010000510.1 GCA_013619035.1 Peptostreptococcaceae bacterium | reverse complement strand
CTACAATTTCTTGTAATGTGCTAAAAGGTGAATTAACAGCTTCATTTTTTAAAAATGCTTCAACATCATGAACAATGCCATACTCAAGAACACTCATCATATCCACACCACTTTGATCTCCTAATTTTACATCAACAACCTCTATTTCGAGAGCTTGAAACTCTGCTATGATTTCTTTCATTTCTTTTGTACCTGAATTCACTACTCCAATACGCTTAACAGTACTTGGTTTAAGTGTATCTTTCACTTCAAATTCTAAGACAATATCTGTAGCTTTGTCTTCTTCATCAAAGACTAACATATTTGAAAATACGGTATAAACATCTTCAACAGATTTTCCAATGACACCCGCAGAGTCTTGAGCTTCTGCTATAGGAATAATTAGGTCTCTACTGATCAAACCTAATGTTGGTTTAATAGCTACCACACTATTTTGACCAGCTGGATAAATAAGCGAACCTGATGTTTCTGTTCCGATTGTAACTGTGGCAAGGTTTAAACTTGCACTTGAGGATGAACCTGAACTTGATCCACCTACATCAAATCTACCATAGGCATTCTTAGTTTGACCACCTAAAGCAGAGAAACCATTGCTTGAAGGCATAGAGATGAAATTTGACCATTCACTAAGATTTGCTTTTCCTATAATTAATGCATCCTGTTGTTTGAGTTGTTTTACCAAATGAGCATCTCTATCAGTCGTTAAATCTTTCAGAGCATAAGCTCCAGAAGATGTATGCATACTCACATCAGCAATATTGTCTTTGATTAGAATCATCACACCATAAAGAGACTCAACTTCTCCAGTTTTAATTTGTTTATCTAATTCTCTAGCTTCTTCAAGAATATTTGGATTTAACTCAATAACCGTATTATATGCTTGGTATTCACGGATTCGATAAAGATAGAATTTTGCTAATTCTTCACATGAAAAATCACCTTTTAATAAGGCATTCTGAAGTTGTTCTATAGATTGTTCAATTACCAGAGATTTCATTTGACTATAACGATTTGAGAATCCGTCTAAGTCATACGAAGAGAAATCTAACTCCCGTTTGTGCTCACTTATTGTTTCCTTTTTATACTGCAGCTTGATTTGATCAGGCGTAAGGATTTTTAAACCCACAACAACTACTGTTGCTAATATAATGATAAGTATTAATACTATTATGAGTAGTTTCTTTAACATCTTTTCTCCTTTAGTTTCTTGATCAAATAAATACAAGCAATCGATAATACTACACTTGTGAGTATAGAAGCTTCTAAACCAAATGCCCCTCCTGATAAAAATCCTTTATTCTCAATAGGCTCACTTGTAAATATCGAACCCCCTAATACAGTTGTACCACTTACTTTTATACCATAAACAGAACCTTGAACCCAGTTCCAAATACTATGGAAACCACAAATACCCCACAAGCTATCTTCTTTTAGCGTATACAATGCAGAAAATAGTCCAAATAAGATTAAATTAACTACACCCATAATAGATATTCCAGGATTCAAGCCATGTAATAACGCAAATCCAAAACTGGTTACTGCAATCGATATAACAACATTATATCTCGCACTTAATATCGGTAACATCCACCCTCTAAATATTATTTCCTCAGTTGCGCCTTGAATACCAAAACCTAATAATAATAATAAAAATATATGAAATTGAACAGATTTTATTGTAAATTCAAACGTTAGAGCGCCTGTTACAACACCAAGTAACACAATAGTTGAAAACATCACGATTCCAAGTAGCAGTCCTTTTAAGTAGAACTTAAAAGCATTTTGTTTTTGGAATCCCAGTGTTCTTATGGAGCGCTTCTCTATTGTTTTAACATACAAGAAGCATACTAAAGTTACCAATCCAAAACCAATCATTAAATCATTAATTGGTATCGATATAGCCTCCGACAACTCTAACTTTAGTAAAATGGCCAATGTGCTACCAAGCATAACCATCATAAATCCAATCACTAGTGTAAGTATTAAATTCGGTTTATACCTCGCTTCTTTTGCTTGTTTAATCATATTATTCATAAATACCTCCTTCAATAGGATATACTGTACACTTGACTGCATAGCAATACAAAGTATATAATTATTTTATAAAAAGCGCGTAGTCCACTACGCAGTTAGGAGTTCTAATGAAAATCAGCGAATTTGCCGTTCATTTTAATGTTAAGAAATCAACCATTCGATATTATACAGAAATCAAATTATTATTCCCCGATCTAACGGGCACGTACCCCGAGTACAACACCTTATGTATAAAAGACATGAGTCATATCATCGAACTAAAAAATATGGGTTTTTCTATAGATGAAATTCAACAGATTAAAGCTAGAGAACGTTTTTTGATAAATAATTCTGAAGATGGTATGAAACTACTTCAAACAACTTTTGATCATAAAATTGAAGCACATCAAACTGAGATAGAATCACTCACACAAAAAATCAATAAACTAAAAACCTATACATCGCAAATAACAACCAAAGAAGTTAATCAACCAATTGGTATACCTTTCAAGGCATTAAAATATTTACAGTGCCCTAAGTGTCATTCAGATTTTAATATCAAAGATGCTGAAATTATAAAACAGCATTTATTTTCAGGTAAAATGACATGTCCATGCGGAAATTCTTATCAAATTATAGATGGCATAATTATGTCCAACAATATGCCAATAACACCTTCAGAGAGACTAATTGATGAATCTAGTCGACTAGAGAATTTAAACAATGAGTTATTTGCTTTAGTTAAAAAATGTAGCCAAATAGTCAAACCGATCATAAAAAAATGGGATCACTCAAAAGGCATTATCTTTTCCAACTCTGATATTGATATTGTACTTATGGAACTTGAAGATCTATTTGATGAAAACGGACTTTATTTCTTTTGTAGTTACGATTACGAAAGCCTAATTGAATTAAAGAATACATTTGAGGCAAAAGGCATTCGGGAAAATTTCATTTTCATTTATTACAGAGAAAATATTCCCCTTTCAAGCGATATTCCTTATTTTATTGATAATATAGGGAATTTATATGATCTTCTAAACAATGAAACCCTTGGATATGGGCTTGAGAAATTTAGTCACTTGCCAACTCAGAAAAGTGAATGGTTATGCTTGCATCTTGGGAAATCTATAAATGCATCATCACAAGAATCTGAAAG
>JABXKX010000477.1 GCA_013619035.1 Peptostreptococcaceae bacterium | reverse complement strand
TTAATATCATCAGCGCCTAAAGTTCCAACCAAAGATTCTAAATAACTCTTTGATTCCAAATATATTAGAGATGTTTCTGCTAAATCCAATTTGCTTTGATAATCAAATTCTTCAATAACAGCATGATTTCTTTTGTCGCTCATAAACAATTTCATATTTTCGATTTTGATCTTAATCAGATTAATCTCGATAGTTTGTTTGTTTAACAACCTCTTTTTATACCACTCACTGTTGATAACCGTCTCTTTATTGAATAAAGATCTAATCTCTTCTGATTGGATATCCCCTTCATCGTAAGCCATAACTGATAACAATGCTTTTAAAGGTGGGATTGCTTCTTCATAACTACCATCTTTAAAATATGCTAAGGCAGCTTTTTTATGCCCATTAGCAATGTTCATCACACCTTCTACAAAAGCATTTAGATCTTGTTTTTCAGGCGTTAAAATAGCGTCACTAAAAATGGTTTGTGGCTCATCAAATATTTTACCCAAGTATTTATATGAAAAATACTGAGTTGCTCTGTAACCTAAACGACTTGCTGGAACATGCATACCATTGTATTCAAAATCGTTTATTTTTTCAAAAGCACCTTCTTTAATCAGATTCTCTGGCAATCTTTCTTCTACAGTTAATCTAGCCCATATTTCTGGAATCAACATAGAAATATCATGATCAACTCTAACATCTGGACCGATATGACCTGCTGGTGTTGTAAAAGCATGATAATCTCCAAGTATATATGAAAGCAGTGCATTATTCAGATCATATATTGGAAGTAACATATTGAAAGGACCTTTTGTTAATGCCCCTTCTGATCCAGCTCCAGTTGTCGATGGCGATTTACCTGTTAAACTTGCAATATAATCCATAAATAATTCTGGTAACTCTTGATAATGAATTGGATTATAGACACT
Organism: Peptostreptococcaceae bacterium; assembly: GCA_013619035.1. The sequence continues at coordinate 2,263 of JABXKX010000477.1, read as the reverse complement.
TAACGGTAGTATTTTCTTACCATTCTCTTCTCCTGGCGGATTATTTCTTCTTCCTGCTAGAACAGCATTTACAGGTAATAAAACTGATTTTTCAAGAGGAATACGTCTTGCAAATCTAGTACCAATATCAGCTATATAATTTGTTTGAGGTGTAATAAAGTCCGATCTATTTTCTAAGTACCTTGGATTTTTACTAAATGCACCGTTAACAATTCTAGGTTCAGATGAAACGATACAATATTTATCATCACCTTTAAGAAACTCATCGATATGATCTTTCACGGCATCTGTATATGAAATATACCCCATAACATCATCTTTTAGGGCCTGTACATCTACTTTTGTAAGTGGTGCATAATTTGTCACAAATAAATTATTACTTGATAAATCTTTTTCAGCTTGTTTATCGTATCCTTTATGAATAGCCTCATCCGGTCTTTGGAAGAATCTATATTCACAGTTTGTTGAGAATTTGAAACTCGAGTTCTTGTATTCAGAATTCAGATATTCTAATTGATTAGAAGGTAATAAAATCGAAGCTGAAATATCATCTTCCTTTTGAATCTTTTCAGATGGCATAAAGTCCATTCTTAATTTAAAAACACGCCATGACTGATCTTCTGAAAATCCAACTCTTAAATAACTTGGTCTAATTTTTCTGCTATTGAAGTTTATCTCATGTCCTGGTTTGCCATTTATCAAATCAACACTGAAATGTTTACGCCATTCTCCTTGCCAAGAATCTTGATAAAATCTTTTAACCATAAAAACTAATGCTTTTACGTAGTTTGGAATGGTTTCTAAATAATCATTAAATTCCTTTGTGTACGCATTTGAAGGCGTCAGAAGTTTTATGACTGAACCTAGTGTTCTATCACTAGACAGAATTTTTCTAGAAGGTTTTGTACGATCAGGTTTACACAACCACCTTTTCCTATAGTCATATTTCAAAATATCTTCAACGAAATCCAAATCTTTTTCCAAGTCATAAACATAATAATTACCGTAAATAATCGAGTTGCTTAAAGATTTCGAAATTTCAGACTTTCCACCTCCTGATACCGTACAAGGTTTGTGACAGAAAGTACCTTCTGACTCGGTGCCCACAAGTTTCCACGCAGGTGCAGCAGGATGTTTTTCCATATGTATTTTATCACCATTTGGCAGTATATAAGTATGAAGTGGGAGCAACTTTAATGTTCTTAAAGACCCATCATAAGTCCATTTTATTGTTGTTTTATGGAGATTAATTTCAATATTTTCTGGCAAATAAATGATGTTTTTGTTGACTTTATCTATCCCATAATTATCGGGTTGTAAAGTCATCATGTCACTGTAACTTTTTTTAATATCTTCAAAACTATAACCTTTTAATGTTTCACTATCATCAGCAATAAAATTCTCCCCTAAATTTGTTCTAGGAAAAGCAATTGTACCACCGGCATGTTCTTCTTCGACATTACCATATAGATTTGATGCAAAACTCAATTGTGTTTTAATTTCTTTCTTAGAATAACCAAAATAATTATCACCAATTAATGTAATTGCAACCCCTGAAGCATCACGACATGTGAGTTTAAAAGGTATGCCATCATTATACAACTCAGATTCATCCTTATAACACATACCATCTCTTCGTTGTAATTCAGTGGCATCATCATAATGAGGTAGACTTAAATCGATTTTTCTTAGTTTTGGCAAATGAGGCGCTAAAAGAACATATCCAGTATGACCAGACCAATTATTCAAATCTATACCAGAATCATTTAAATGCAAACTTGGATCCCCCGCATTACCAAATACAGATTCAACAAAATCAAGATTCGATACAAGGCTTCCCGGTACTATAAATTGAACTTCCATTGTTTTTTCATCCATAACACCAGCAACTTCTGGTGAAACAATTGGTTTCACGTGTAAAGACACAAATGTCTTTGCTTGCACTTCTTCATTGGCTGTAAAAGGTAAAACTTTCAAAGGTTCTGGCGGTTGACAGGCTGCTTTATAAAGTGCTACAAAGGTTTCTTTTGGTACACTTTTTTTATCATTTGGTATCTTTAAACCACCTTCAACAATATGAAAAGAACCTTTCGTTGTTCTTCTATCATTTCTCGGATTATGAAGGATACCTTGTTTGATTCTGTAACTGTTGATGTATTCCGTTGAAAAATCATCTCCATTAGGAGGTAGTGACAATTCTCTTGCCAGACCATAATGATCTAAATTTAGAGTTGAATCAATCACATAAAGATTTTCATCTTCA
>JABXKX010000389.1 GCA_013619035.1 Peptostreptococcaceae bacterium | reverse complement strand
GTATATGGGCGCTCCAAAGACATATACAAAAGAAGATATTGTAGAAATTTATTGTCATGGTGGTATTATTTCTATAAAACGGGTTTTAGATTGTATCTTAGAAGAAGGTGCAAGGATGGCTGAGCCTGGCGAGTTTACTCAAAGAGCATTTTTAAATGGTCGATTGGATTTATCTCAAGCAGAAGCTGTAATGGATTTAATCAGCGCCAAAACAGAAAAAGGTTTTGATTTGGCCTATAATCAATTAGAGGGTAGTTTGTCTTATAAAATTGATACTATTAGAAAAAAACTTTTAAAAGTGATTGCTCATTTAGAAGTTTGTATTGATTATCCAGAAGAAGATATTGAAGAACTTACTTATGATGAAATAAAAAAATCATTTAATGAAGTTAAAGATGAATTGTCGATATTATTAAAACATGCTGATAATGGTAGAATTATTAGAGAAGGTATTAAAATAGCGATAATAGGTAAACCGAATGTTGGTAAATCATCACTCCTTAATGCTCTTTTAAAAGAAGCACGTGCGATAGTAACAGATATTGCAGGAACAACTCGTGACATAATAGAAGAACACTTGAATATACAAGGGATTCCTATTAGAATTATTGATACTGCTGGCATTAGAAAAACTGAAGATCAAATTGAACGAATTGGTGTAGAAAGATCCAAAGAAATATTTAATGAAGCCGATATGATTTTATTTGTTTTAAATGCTTCTGAAGTTCTATCTGAAGACGATAAGGAATTGATTGAATTGGTTTCAAATAAGAAGTCAATTATAGTTATGAATAAAATTGATTTAGAGTCAAAAATTGAATGGCAACATATTGAATCTACGTTTGAAGACCGTTCGATTATAAAAACATCTTTATTGAATGAAGATGGTATTTTAAATGTAGAACAAGCTATAGTTGATATGGTATATGATGGTGATTTGACATCTTCAAACAATCAATTGCTTTCTAATTCGAGACATATACAAGCCGTTAAACAAGCTTTAAAATCAATTGAAGCTGCATTAAAAGCAACATCAGATTTAATGCCTTATGATTTTATTGAAGTGGATACAATGGATTGTTTAGAGTCATTAGGTAAAATAACTGGTGAAACAGTTGAGGGTGATATAGTAAAACAGATTTTCGGACAATTTTGTCTCGGAAAATAACGGAGGTTACACATGGATACATTTTTTGCTGGTAAATATGATGTCATCGTTATAGGTGCAGGTCATGCCGGTTGTGAAGCTGCATTAGCAGCTGCGCGTCTAAAGAAAAAAACACTTATGTTAACTATTAATTTGGATTCGATTGCTATGATGCCATGTAATCCATCAATTGGTGGTACAGGAAAAGGTCATTTAGTGAGAGAAATTGATGCACTTGGTGGTGAAATGGGCATCAATATCGATAAAACTTTTATTCAAAGTAAAATGCTAAATATTGCAAAAGGTCCAGCGGTACACTCTTTAAGAGCTCAAGCGGACAAATCTAAATATCATTTAGAAATGAAAAAGGTTATTGAAAACACACCTTTTCTAGATGTAAAACAAGCCGAAGTAAAAGAATTAATCATTGAAAATAAAATGGCTAAAGGTGTTATTACATCAATTGGTTCTATTTATCACGGGAAAACGGTTATATTGGCAACGGGTACTTATTTAGGAGGTAAAATATTCATAGGTAGTGCTGTATTTAGCTCAGGACCAAATGGATTAGCCCCTTCTATGTTGTTAACTGAAAATTTAACGCAAAACAATATACCAATGCGTCGATTTAAAACTGGAACACCTGCTAGAGTGAATAGTCGTACACTTAATTATGATAAGATGGAAAGACAAGATGGTGACAAAAAAATTGTACCGTTCTCATTTTTAAATGATTCATTAGATATAGAACAAGTACCGTGTTGGTTAACTTATACAAATTTGAAAACACACGAAATCATAACAGCAAATTTTCATAGATCAGCTTTGTTCTCAGGTGAGATTGAAGGTACTGGACCAAGATATTGTCCTTCTATTGAGGATAAAATTAATAGATTCCATGATAAAGATAGACATCAATTATTCATTGAGCCTGAAGGTTTAGATACAAATGAAATGTATGTACAGGGTATGTCAACGAGCATGCCGGAGGATGTACAAATAAGCTTTATGCAAAGTATACCTGGTTTAGAAAACGTTGAAATTATGAGACCAGCTTATGCAATTGAATACGATTGTATCGATCCAACGCAATTGAAGCTAAGTTTAGAGTTTAAAGATATTGAAAATTTATTTTCTGCTGGCCAATTTAATGGTTCAAGTGGTTATGAAGAAGCTGCTGCTCAAGGATTGATTGCAGGTATTAATGCTGCACAAAAATCAAATAATGCTGCTCCATTTATTCTAGATCGATCAGAGGCTTATATTGGTGTTCTTATTGATGATTTGGTTACAAAAGGAACGGAAGAACCATATCGAATGATGACTTCACGTTCTGAATATAGATTGATACTGAGACAAGATAACGCTGACTTAAGATTAACTGAAAAGTCATATAGGATTGGCTTAGCCTCTCAAGAACGATTTGATAGAGTGTCTCAAAAAAAAGTTTTGATGGAAAAAGAAATGGATCGTATGAACAACACTTTAATCAAAGCTAAAAATATCAATCCTTTCCTTGTTTCTATAGGAAGTTCTGAATTAAAGGATAGTGTTACAATCATTAATTTGTTAAAAAGACCCGAAATTTTCTATGATCAAATTGAAGAATTTGATACAAGTAGACCTTCATTAAGAGAAGATATTTGGAAACAATGTGAAATATCTATTAAATATGAAGGCTACATAAAAAAACAACTCAAACAAGTTGAAAAATTTAAGTCGTTAGAAACTAAAAAAATTAGTGGAGTAGATTTTTATGATGTTGATGGTTTAAGACTTGAAGCAAAACAAAAATTAAATGATATTCAACCCACTTCTATTGGACAAGCATCAAGAATTTCTGGTGTATCCCCTGCTGATATTTCAGTGTTACTTGTTTACTTAGATTATAAAAGGAGATCCAAAAAAAATGAATCTTAATCTATTAAAACAACATATTGAGAAAATAGGCTTGAAAATTACTGACGAACAAGCCAATCAATTTTTAACATATGAAACGTTATTAGTTGAATGGAATAAACATATGAATTTAACCGGT
>JABXKX010000058.1 GCA_013619035.1 Peptostreptococcaceae bacterium | reverse complement strand
ATGTATAACCATATTTTAGAGGAGATTGAAATGATAAAAAAGAGAATGATGATTGTTACTGTGATTTTACTGCTGCTTTCGATGCAGTTATTTGTATTTGCAGATCCAAGTGATTGGGCCGTGGAGTTTGTAGAGCCTGCCATTGAAGACAATATTGTTCCGGAACCTTTGAGAACAAAGTATCAAGATAATATTACGAGATATGAGTATGTTTTGATTGCTTTGAAGGTATTGGAACAAAACAACGTAATTGTTGAGATAACTGAACCTAATCCGTTTACGGATATTTCAGGTCATGCTTATGAAACTGAAATAATCAAAGCATACAATGCTAAGATAGTAGGCGGTTATGAAGACCAGACCTTTAGGGCTGATCAAGAAATTAAAAGAGAAGAGGTAGCAGCTTTGGTTTATAACTTGGTAAAAGCTATAAATCCGAATACAGAGCTACCGAAATCTAACGCCTTATTTTCTGACAATAGTCAAATCAGTAATTGGGCAGTACCATTTGTAGAGTTCAATTATATAAAAGAGATTATTTCTGGTACTGGAAAAATAAATGGACTAGACACAATGAATCCTTTAGGAAAAACAACGAGAGAACAAGCGATTACGCTTTTATATAAAGTATCAAAAAATGCGGATTTATTAGCTCAATATGAGTATGACCCTGTAGCCAGTGGGGGAATTGATTGGACTTCTGAAGATATGAAAGTGATAGGAAGTCATGTTGGTTATAAGGTTTTAAAGCAAGGTGAAACAATTGCAAAACGTGATGATGTTATTTTAGATGAACTGATGACAACATCTTTTAAATTGAAATATGAGGATGAATCTTTGATAGAAATAAGTGATATCAATGGAACAATGTATGTTTCGGCAGTATTAACTAATTTGAATAATGTCCTCGCTCAAGAAGATTATATTAGCGTGTTGACTCAATTGTATCCAGACCAAGTGTTTGAAAATCAATTTAATTCAGTTGTGGCGAACATGAAGATAGATAGTAGTAATGGATACAGTGGTAGCCTTGCAGATGGTAGTTATGTAGAATGTTACTATGAGAATTATGGTGATTATAGTTTATTCAATTTTTTATATAAACGTTAGAGGAGGAGCAGATGAAAAGAATATTAAGTAGTTTTTTGATTGTAGTATTGCTTATAAGTAATTTTAGTTTCATAGCATTTTCTGAGACGTATGATTACCAGGTAGATGTTGCTGTTGATAGAAGTTTTAGTGTTTTGGGTGAGGATGGACAAGCAGTAACAACTAGTAAAGCTGTTATTAATAACTTGGATCCAACTAAGAATACAGTTGATATTACTTATACAATGATCTTTGGTCCTATTGAAAAGCAAGAGATTAACGTGCCTGTACCTCCAAAAGAAGTTGTATTAGTTCTTGATAGATCAGGTTCAATGAGATGGGATTTGGCTGGAAATGAACCTACATCTTCGAAGTTTGATGGAACCAGCCGTATGTCGATATTAAAGAACGCCGCTTCTACTTTTGTGGATAAGTTATCTGAAAATCCTAATTTGAAGTTATCTTTAATAACATATAGTTCAAGTTCAACAATGTTTACAAGAAATAGTACCAATCTAATCGATATTAGTAATGGTACGGTTCATGGGACAACTCAATACTATAACAAGGAAGCTATTAAATCAGAAATTAATGGCATGAGTCCTAATGGTGGTACAAATGTTGGTGATTCTATGAGAAAGAGTTATCAATTAACTGGATCAACTCAATCTAATGATGCAGCAGAAAAGTTTTTTGTATTTCTTTCTGATGGTGAGCCAAGTTTTTATAGTTATAAAGATTATACTTCAAATAGACCGGACAGTAGTTATTTAGTATCAGGCTATTCTAATAGATATTATTATGATGGTACAGCTACGTCTCCTTCTACAAATGGAAGTAATGATTATGCAAGAGGTATTAAGTATGCAGAACTAATGGCATCTAAATTGGATGTATTTGATAAGAGTTATTTCTTAGCGTTTAATACATCACCGCAAAACGAATTAGAAAACATCGCTAAGAATGTAAATAATCAATACTATCAACAAGCTGAAACAGCAGATGAGATTAATGGTGTTTATGGAGAAATTTCTAAAGAAATATTAGCGGATTTAAGAGTCGATAATGTAAGTTATTCTGATGTTTTACCTGAAGGTTTAACAATTGACACAACCGATCCTAATTTTGACTCAGATAAATTTACTATTGATGGGCAAAGTTTCACTTATAACATTGATAGTGTTCCTTATAAGTTAAATGATAGTCGTACAGAGTATATAGCTGAGCCTGTAATATTTACCATAAAAGCAAATTATAGCAGTGTAGGGACTTATACTTTTGCTGAAGATGGTAGTGAGTTAGCTTATAAAGACATTGATGGCGTGGATAGAATTAAACATGCTGCAACAGATACCTTTACAGTAGAGCTAAATCCGGTTAAAAATGTTACTGCTACTAGACCTCAAGAAGAAGGCAAAAACCCTGACAATGATGTGAACGTATCATGGGATCCGTATGATGGTGCTAAAACATATAAAATCTACAAAGTTGTTGATGGAGTGGATGTTGAGGTTGGTACAGTTGGAAGTGATCAAACGTCGTTTGTAACACCGATAACAGCTGATGATGGTGCTACGACAGTTTATAAGGTTGAAGCCATACTGATTAATGATAAGTTATCTGGTAGAGGTGAGGGGACTGGAAATACGGAACCTAGTATTTTAAACTTAACCGTTGAACGTGAGAATAATACTTATATTGTATCTTGGGATCAAATAGCAGATGAAACCAATGTGAAATACAATTTAACGCCTTACATTAAAAAAGATGGTGAGGATAAGGATCCGATTAGAGTGGATGACAAAATCAATCCAACGGATGATGATGTGTTTACTATTTTAAATAAGAGAGTGTCGTATAGATATGAGTTGGAAGATCCAGAGCAATATACAAGTTATGATGATGTAATTAAATTTTCTATTGATGCCAATAAAAAAGATAAAACAACGGGTGATAATATATATGTAAATGGTGCATTTTCTATAGAACTCCCTTTAAGACAAGTTGTAAGAACTATAATTGAATCAGATTTAAATCCTTTCATTTATTCTGAGAAGAAAGAAATAACAATTACGGTAGATGGAGAAGACGAGTTCCCATCTGGGGTCAATCTTTATAATCCTATGATTGTGGTTGAATTGTTAGCTCCGAAAGAAGTGATAGACACGCCGTTAGAGTATACTTATCCAACAATTGTTGTTGAAGATTTAAACGGCAATGCGTTAGAAACAACAGTATATAATTCTAGAAACGGTGATACAAAAGTATATATTCAATTAGATAAGTATATCAATTCGAGTTATGAAGTAGGCGAGGATCTTAAACTTAAAATCAAGTATTCAATAACATTTAAGAGTTTAAATGGAATACTAGATAGTGTAGTATACGACGATTTGAAAGATATTGAATCAACTCTAGAAGTATATAGAATACCTTATATTATGGTTGATCAAGATGTTGATAATGATGGGTCTTTGGATATTTCTGGATTAATGAATAGAATATACAGTGGAAATATTGATGAGTTATTAGAAGTAAGAGCATATTTTGCATATAATACAACGATTAAAGATATTGATGATCCTACGGTACGTGATGTGAAAGTTGGAACTTCTTCGGATTATATGGAAATAAACAATAAAGATGGTATCGTTGATGAATTTTAAGATTGACCTCCTTTAGAAATGAAGGAGGTAATCGTTTAGGAGTGGTGATTTGAGAAAAATAATAATTATAGTACTCATGATAATCCTGATAACCAACTTGACGTTTGCGGAGGATCTTACTTCTACTGATGTTACAGTTGTTGTAGATGGTGAGTCGTTAAATACAGTAGATGCAGAACAAAATATCAACTTGCCAGTCTTAATATACAACAATAGAACAATGATTCCACTTAGAAATACATTTGAAATGTTTGGTATAAGTGGAGATCAAATAACATGGGACCCTGTTGAAAGAGCGGTAGAAGTTGTAACCAATAATAGTGATTATATTTGGATGCAGATTGATAATCCTGAAATTTATTTTAATGGAAAAGCATTAAAGACAGATGTACCTGCAAAGATATTTAATAATCGGACATATATACCAATTGCTATGGTATCAAGTTTATTAGGTACTATACCAGAATGGCATGCTGAAACAAGAACGGTTATAATGAATCCGAGTACGTATATACTGACAAAGATTGGAATTACTTTTGAATATCCTAGAAGTGAAGGCTATGTTTTAAGAGATGATTATATAGAAAATAAGGCATATTATTATCAGTTGAACGATTTAGAAAATAATACTACACCAAGTATGTTGGTTATTACTATGATAGATGAAGACTTAGATATAGTTTATAATGAGTATCTGTCTGAATATCATTTGGACTCAACAGATTTTGTCTACTTATCAGATGTACTACTTTCATACAGTAGAGAACAAGGTGAAGAAAGAATCAGTTTTGTTAAAATAAGTGATAAAACTTTAAAAATAGTATCCAATGGAATGGGTTTTTATGAGTTGAACGTTTTGGTTGATTCAATTAAAGAGGTGATGTGATGAAAAAAACAGTAATGATAATAATGGTGTTAAGCCTATTGCTTTTTCCTGTTATTACATTTGGCGTAGAAGACGATGAAGAAGCTGTAATTCTACCGAATAACATAGAAGCTTATGACACTTTTAACAATCTTAATTCGTTTCGTTGGTCGTTAACAACTTCTGATTGGAAAATTAAAGATGATAAACAAGGTACTTATCTAAGAATTAATGAAGGTAGCAGTAAAAGATTCGCATATCAGCCATTCAACTACAACAATGCGGAGTTAAAGTCTGACTACTACAGATTTAAGGTCAGGGTTGATGGTAACGATAATAATACTTGGTCGAGCTTTGGTATTCATGATTCGCTTACTTTTGTTGGTAGTACAACTCCCAAAATGTCAGTGGTTAAAAGCTATACTAAGTATAAAAATAAAAAAGATAAACTTTATTTCGATTATGATTTGTCTACAGGTATACAATGGACTATGGTAAGATCTGATGATACTTATTTTAGTTATGAATTCATATTGAGAAGAGATGGTGTTGGTAATCGATTCGATATTGTCTTAAATGTTTATGATGATCATAACAATCTGTTATTTACAGACTCGGAAAATAATGTGCTTTTAAATAGCATTTACCCTGTATTTTGGGTAGAAGAAAACAGTAAAGGCTACTTTCACGAATTTGAAGCATATCATGTTCCGGAGGATATAGATTCAGTAGTATTTGATCGGTTACAGCAAGATGGCAATAAGATAAATGTTGATTGGCATTCTGTTGGAGATACTCCAGATGCTGTGAAATTATTCTTTTCAGATGATGAGATAATTGATTATGACAGTGATATATTAGTAACTGTAAGTAGTAATGAATTTAATATCAGTGAGGAAATGAAAGAAAATGGTTACTTTGCTGTTGTAGGTTATGAAGATGGTAAATATGGAGAACCTACGATTGTTCCTTTTAACTACTTGAGTCCTGTGAGTAATTTTATATATGTACCAACAAATACACCTGGCAGATATAAGTTCACTTGGGATGCTGTGGTTGGTGCTCAAATATACATGTTTGATTTTGGTCCGAGTATTCCTCTTGATGGAAATCAATTGACTGCTACAGAAGATGTTGTTGATCCGAGTTTGGTGGCTATTTATGCTAAGAAAGCTTCTAGTGTATATCCGGATGATTCGTATTCTGAAGTTTCTACTGCGGAAAAAGGAAATCTTGGACCTGTACAGAATTTTAATGCTACAGTTGTTCAGGATTATGTGGCGTTAAGTTGGAGTCAATACCCAGAAGCAAGTTCTTATAAATTATATAGATCTGATGCAAATGGGAAGTTTGGTGCTTTAAATGATATTATTACAACAACAACGTTTAATGATCCATTGGATTCTAATTTCTTAAGACTTAACTATAATATAACAGCTATTGTCGGTGGAGAAGAGTCTGTTATGACAACAACGGTTTCACTTGGTAACAAAGTGAAGAACTTAAATGCAGTGTTTAATGATGTAACAAGTCAAGTTGAAGTAACGTGGGATAGTATTGATCAAGCGAATAAGTATAGAGTTTATATGAGCGAAAATGAAGATATGAGTGATGCAACTACTGTAGAGGTTGATACCATTTCCTATGCTTTTGCATTTGATAAGAATGACAAAATAAATAAGTATATTCAAGTTGAAGCAATGTATTTGGATGAAGAAACTCCAAGTAATAATATTTACTCTGATAAGACAGATATCATGACGATTGATTTTTCTAGAAATAATGCTATTTCTGGTATTGTACCAACTTATATAGCTAATACTTATGAAATTGATTTGAGATGGAATGAGTTAACAGGGGCGACCGCTTATAATATTTTAGTAGGTGATAGTCCGGCAACTCTAAATTATATAGAGACTGTTGTTGACGAGAGTTATACTTATAGACTTAAGAATACAGATAAAAACAAATTGTACTTTTCAATACAAGGAGTGAGTGCATCACAAAACTTTGTACAATCAGAGCCTGTGAGTACGGTTACCTTTGAAAAAGATATTGTAGAAAATCTATCGGTTAACTATAACGGTGGTACAAAAAAAGCTGAAGTGAGATGGAATAGTTTACTTAGGGCTGAGAAATATATTTTGACTGCAGGAACTAATAGTTATGAAGTGACTGGAAATACTAAAGTTTTAGAAAATATTGCTATTGGGACAAACCTTACTGTTAAAGGTGTAAAGACGGAAGATTCTTTAGCTATTTATTCACAACCATCTAATACAGTAACCGCAGTTGATGTTGAGTACGACATTCAAATAGAACCAGTGTCGAGTATCGCTAATAAACCTTATGGTCAACCTATTGAGTTAGAACTAAAAGTAACGGTTAATAAACCAGGAGTAGATTTAAATACTGTGTCATTGGAATTTGATCTTAAAAATATAGTTGAACCAGGTACTGATGAGGTAATAGCGAGTTATATCTACCCTGAAATAATGTCTGTTACAGTAAATGGTGTGAATAACGTTGATTATTTAACTACTGTTAAATCAGGTCAAGTTTTGAATGGTGTGATGAATGCTGATGGTGGGTATACTGTAAAAATTCTATTTTCTGATGCAGTGGACAATCATATAGAAACTGGTAGTACCATTGTTGTTATGTTAAAGACAGACTTGCGATTTGATAACTTGGATGGTGATTCAATGGATTCAATTCTTTATATCAAACCATCTGAATCATTTGCTCAAATGGAATTACCTTTCCACATAGAGGGGCAAATTGCAGCCTTAGAAACCAGTTTGGGTTATGGTCCTTTTATTCAAGAGGAAGCAAGGATTGATGTTATTTTTAGTTACAAAACATCAACTGAAGCAAGTGCAACAACTTATACTCAATATCAGTTAATCAATTATGATTTTAAAGATAAGGAATTGATTATTGGTGAATAAATTATTAAATGTTTGTTAATGTTTTATAAAAAACTAACTATCTTCAACCATTGTAACAACTGGTTTGAAGGTAGTTTTTTTATATGTTATACTGTTATCAGTAGCTGTAATTAGTATGAGGTACTAAAAAATGTCTTGCTTTTTGAAGAGATGTTGTTATACTTTATGTTAGTAGCAGGTACTAAAATATAGTACTAAAGGATGGTAAATGTATGCCAAAGATGGTGAAGAAAGAAAGACTTATAAAACTTAGTGAAGAGATCGTTGAAAATCCCTTCTTGAGAGATGAGGAACTGAGTGAATTATTTAGCGTGAGTATACAAACTATTCGATTGGATCGAATGAGCTTAAATATTCCTGAGTTAAGAGAAAGGGTCAAATCCGTTGCTACTGAACAACACGATAAAGTTAAAACTTTAAGTCGTGGAGAAATTGTAGGTGAATTAATCGATTTACAGTTAAATATGAGTGGTATCTCATTTTTAGAAACTGATAAAGACATGGTTTTTTCTAAAACGCAAATTGTAAAAGGTCATTATATATTTGCTCTTGCTGAGTCTTTAGCAATGGCAGTGATTGATGCTCCTGTAGCTATTACAGGTGTGGCGAATATTAAATATACAGTACCGGTATTTGCAGAACAGCGTTTGGTGGCAAAAGCACAAGTTACAAGAATACGTGATGAGAAAGAATATTACGTTCATGTAAAAGTGGCAGTCAAAGATGACCAAGTATTTAGAAGTAAATTTATACTAACAGCAATTGATGTATAGGAGAAAAAGATGAGAATAGCTATTGATGCAATGGGCGGCGATCATGCACCTGTTGAAACTGTAAAAGGAGCTATAGAAGCATTGAAAGAAATTGATGCAACGATGGTTCTTATAGGTAATGAAGATGCAATAAAAAATGAATTATCAAAATATACATATGATCAGAGTAGAGTAGAAATAATTGCTACAACAGAAGTGGTTGAAAATGAAGATAAACCTGTTGTTGCCATTAAAAGAAAAAAGGACTCTTCTATGGTAGTAGGTTTTGATAAAGTGAGAACAGGCGAAATTGACGCATTGATCTCAGCAGGAAATACAGGAGCTTTATTAGCAGGTGGTTTATTGAGAGTCGGTCGAATCAAAGGTATTGATAGACCAGCACTTACAACTGTGTTCCCAACATTTAGTGGTATGTTTGTTATGGCTGATGTTGGAGCAAATGCAGAATGTAAACCAAGAAACTTATTGGAATTCGGTATTATGGGTTCTATATATGCTAAAGATGTTTTAGGAATTGAAAACCCTAAGGTAGGCTTAATCAATATTGGTTCAGAGGAAGGCAAAGGCACTCCGATGATCAATGAAGCGTATCAACTATTAAAAGAGTCATCACTAAACTTTATAGGTAATGTTGAAGCTAGAGACATTCCAGAAAGAAAAGCTGATGTACTTGTATGTGATGGTTTTACAGGTAATGTTATTCTAAAACTGACTGAAGGTGTTGCTAAATCATTTATGGGAGAACTTAAAAGCATATTTATGTCAAACTTATTAACAAAGTTGGCAGCGGGTGCTATTAAAGGAAAACTACGTGGTTTAAAAACAAAGATGGATTATACAGAGTTTGGTGGAGCACCCCTACTAGGTGTTAAAGCTCCAATAGTAAAAGCTCATGGTAGTTCAAATGCTAAAGCTTTCAAAAATGCGATCAAGTATGCTGAGAAGTACGTCTCAAATAACATAATAGAAAAGATCTCTAAAGAAGTAAAGTAGAGGTATATGAATAGGAGTGGTCTCTTTGAGTATTAGAGCAGGGTTCTTAGGTACTGGTAGTTGTTTACCAGAAAAAGAGTTAACAAATTTTGACATGGAAAAAATAGTAGATACTACTGATGAATGGATTCAATCACGTACAGGTATTAAATCTCGTCGTATTGCAGATGATCAAACAGCGACATCTGACTTAGCATACGGTGCAGCATTAAAAGCTTTAGAAGCTGCTAATATCACTGCAAAAGATTTAGATATGATTATTGTAGCAACAATTACACCTGATATGCATTTTCCTTCTACAGCATGTATCGTACAAGATAAACTAGGTGCAGACAATGCAAGTGCTTTTGATATTGGTGCTGCATGTTCAGGATTTGTATACGCTTCAACTATTGCTAAGCAGTTTGTTGAGAGTGGCCAATCGAAATACGTTTTAGTAATTGGTGCAGAGACATTATCAAAGATTCTAGATTTTACAGATAGAAACACATGTGTATTATTTGGTGATGGTGCTGGTGCAGCAATCATTGGTCCTGTTGCAACAGGTGGTATCATAGCAATGGACTTAGGTGCTAAAGGATCGGGTGGAAAGTTCTTAACAGTTCCAGCTGGTGGCTCTAGAATGCCTGCTTCACAAGAGACAATAGATAATAGATTACACTACATCAGTATGGATGGTAGTGAAGTATTTAAATTTGCTGTAAGAATCATGGCGTCTTCTTCTAAGACGGTTATTGAAAAAGCTGGATGGAGTATAGATGAATTAGATTATCTGGTACCACATCAAGCTAATATTAGAATCATCAATTCTGCTGGTAAAAAACTGAAGTTACCACCTGAACGAGTTCATGTGAACTTAGACAAGTTTGGTAACACATCAGCCGGTTCAGTACCGATTGCTTTAGATGAAGCAGTTAGATCTGGAAAAATTAAATCAGGTGATAAAGTGGTGTTAGTTGCCTTTGGTGGTGGCTTAACATGGGGTGCTTTAGCAGTAGAGTTCTAGGAGGCGACATGAGAAAAATAGCATTTGTATTCCCGGGTCAAGGTGCACAGTACGTTGGTATGGGACAAGAATTAGCAAACGAATATGCCGTTGCTAATCAGGTGTTTGAAGAAGCATCAGAAGCAATCGGTTATGATATGAAAGCATTATGTTTTGATAGTTCAGTAGAAGAATTAAAACAAACAGAGAAAACACAACCTTCAATATTAACAGCTTCAATAGCTGCATATAAGGTTTTATTAGAAAAAGGTATCCATCCAGAAGGTGTAGCAGGTCTTAGCCTTGGAGAGTATTCTGCTTTGGTTGCAACAGGCGTTCTTAACTTTAAAGATGCAGTAAAAGTTGTAAAACAAAGAGGAAAGTATATGCAAGAAGAAGTACCGGCTGGTGTTGGTGCGATGGCTGCAGTGCTTGGTTTAGCGGGCGATTTGGTTGAAGAGGCATGTAAAGAGGCTTCTGACACAGGTATCGTTGAACCGGCAAACTATAACTGTCCAGGTCAACTTGTTATTGCAGGAGAAGTTAAATCGGTAGAAGTAGCTGCTGAAAAATGTCGTGAAAAAGGTGCAAAGAAAGTTGTAATGCTTCCTGTTTCAGCACCTTTCCACACAAGCATGTTAAAAGGCGCAGGCGTTAAGCTTTCTAGCGAATTAACAGATTTAACATTTGGTTCATTCACATATCCTTTGGTTGCAAATGTAACAGCGGATTATGTCAATTCATCAGAAGAGGTTAAAGGTTTACTGATTGATCAAGTAAGTTCTCCAGTCATGTGGGAAAACTCAATTAAAAAAATGGTTGAAGATGGCTTTAACACATTTATAGAAGTTGGTCCAGGAAAAGCACTTTCTAAGTTTATTAAAAAGATTTCAAGAGATGTAGAAATATACAATGTAGAAGATTTAAAATCTTTGGAAAAAACACTTGAAAAGTTAAATGGATAGGAGCATAACATGTTAGATAATAAAATCGCAGTAGTAACAGGTGGCTCAAGAGGAATTGGTAGAGCAATCGCATTAAAATTAGCTTCTGAGGGTGCATCAATTGTTGTAAATTATACTTCAAATAGTGCTGCAGCAGATGAAGTGGTAAAAGAAATTGAAGCTTTAGGTGCCAAAGGTATTGCTGTTAAAGCAAATGTATCGGTAGCTGAAGATATTGAAAGTTTAATCAAAGAAACAGAAAGTCAACTTGGTAAGATAGATATATTAGTCAACAATGCTGGCATCACAAGAGATGGTCTTTTAATAAGAATGAAAGAAGCTGATTGGGATCAAGTATTGGATGTGAATTTAAAAGGTGTATTCTTAACAACCAAATTAATTGGTAAGAAACTTCTTAAACAAAAATCAGGTTCAATTGTTAATATAACATCAATTGTTGGTTTAATGGGTAATGCAGGTCAAGCTAATTATGCTGCTTCGAAAGCAGGAGTAATAGGATTTACAAAGTCAATTGCTAGAGAATTTGCTTCTCGAGGGATTACTGTAAATGCTGTAGCACCAGGTTTCATCGAATCAGATATGACCAATGCATTAGATGAGAAAGTCGTAGAAAACTACATGACAGCTATTCCTCTTAACAGATTTGGAAAAGCGGATGATGTAGCCAATACAGTAGCATTTCTTGTAAGTGATCAGGCTAGTTATATTACAGGTCAGACACTTCAAGTAGATGGTGGTATGTATATTTAATCTGAGGATTTTATATAATAAATTATTTTATAAGGAAAAGGTGAAGAAAATGTTTGAAAAAGTGAAAGCAATTGTTATTGATCAGTTAGGTTTAGATGCAGATGTTAAAGTTGAAAGATCAACTTCTATGATGAAAGATTTAGAAGCGGATTCATTAGACGCTGTAGAAATTATCATGGCTTTTGAAGATGAATTTGATATTGAAATTCCAGATGAAGACGCTGAGAAATTCGATAACATCGGTAATATCGCTGATTACATTGAGAAAAAAGTAAACGCATAATTAAAAAAGGCTTGAGCAATCAAGCCTTAAATTCGGAATTATTACGTAAGTATTTTATATATCGGAGGCACACATGAAAAGAAGAGTTGTCGTAACGGGGATTGGTGCAGTTACACCAATAGGCCACGGAAGAGAAGCATTCTTTAATGGTTTGAAAACAGGAAAAAACGGTGTAAGTTTAATTGAAGCATTTGATGCAACGGAGTATACAACAAAAGTTGCTGCAGAAATTAAAGACTTTCAACCAGAATTATATATTAATAAAAAAGAAATCAAGAGAATGGATAAATTCGTACAGTTTGGTATTGCTGCTTCAAAGATGGCAGTAGAAGATGCTGGAATTGATTTTGAAAAAGTTGATGCAACGCGTGTTGGTGTTATTATGGGTTCAGGTATCGGTGGTATCCAGACACTTGCAGCGCAACATGAAAAGTTACTTAATAAAGGTCCTAAGAGAGTTAGTCCTTTCTTAATTCCTATGATGATTACGAATATGATTTCAGGTTCTATTTCAATGGAATTTGGAGCAAAAGGTCCTAACACGACAGTTGTAACTGCTTGTGCATCAGGTACTCATGCCGTTGGAGATGCTTTTAAAGTAATCCAAAGAGGTGATGCTGATATGATGTTCACTGGTGGTGCTGAAGCAGCTATCTGTGAATTAGGAATGGCAGGATTCTGTACGATGAAAGCTATGAGTACTAGAAACGATGATCCTTTAACAGCATCTAGACCGTTTGATACAGGTCGTGATGGATTTGTTATGGGTGAGGGTTCAGGGGTTTTGATCTTAGAGAGCTTAGAACATGCGAAAGCACGTGGTGCAAAGATTTATGCTGAAGTTGTAGGTTACGGTGCGACAGCTGATGCTTATCATATTACAAGTCCAGCTCCAGGTGGAGAAGGTGCTGCAAGATGTATGAAGATGGCAATGGCTGATGCTGGTATTGTAGCTGAAGATATTGACTATGTAAATGCACATGGTACATCTACACCATATAATGATAGATTTGAAACAATGGCTATAAAAACTGCACTTGGTGAACATGCATATAATGTTAATGTGAGTTCAACTAAATCAATGACGGGTCATCTGTTAGGTGCCTCAGGCGCTATTGAAGCAATTGCTTTGGTAATGGCAGTTTCTGAAGATTTTGTACCACCAACTATTAATCTTAATAATCAAGATCCTGAATTGGATTTAAATTACACACCAAATACAGGTGTTGAAAAAACTGTACGTTATGCATTGTCTAACTCTTTAGGGTTTGGTGGTCATAATGGTACTATTATTGTCCGAAAGTTTGAAAAGTAATTCTTTTCACTCTTCACTTATAAAACATTGCACAAATAAGACTTTAGGGTCTTATTTGTGCTTTTTGTTTGTAAATAATATACAACTTAAAGGTAACAGAAAATTCGAATAAATCCAGCTGATTTACCCAGTTTTCCTTGTAGTTATGTGTAGTTTTACTAAAAAAACGGACGATATTTAAGATAATCTTGTAATTTTTCAAAAAATAAAAAGTTGTGGAAGAATGAAAAGTTTTTCCATAGTCAACGACAGTTGTAAGTTTGTTATAAAGCTATATTGGGACTTTTAGTATTATATAGTACTATTGATTTTACGAGAGTATTGCTCTTAGAAACATATTCTACATATTTAAGAAGGGGAGATTTTATGAAAAGTACAAAGAGATTAAGTATCGTACTTGTATTGACAATGCTTCTTTCGATGTTTGCTGGTTTACCAGTTATGGCAGAGACTGAAACAACGACAACTACAACTACAACTACAACTGAAACAGTTGCAGCGGAAACAAACACAATTGAAATTATTACATTCAATGACTTCCATGGTAATGTTGCTGAAGACACAAGAGATTGGGGCAAAAACCTAGGTATGTCAAAAATGGTTGGAAAAGCAAATGAATTAAGAGCTGCTAATCCAAATACTCTATTTATCTCTGGTGGTGATAACTATCAAGGGACTGCGACTTCTAACTTATCATACGGTGCACCTGTTACTGATATGATGAAAGGTATGGGCGTCGTTGCTTCTGCTGTTGGAAATCATGAGTTTGACTGGGGTAAGGATTATATTTCTAAATGGTCTGAAGAAGGAAATTTTGATTATTTAGCTTCTAACATTTACGAAAAATCTACGAATGAACCAGTTGAATGGGCTTTACCTTACAAAGTTATTGAGCAAGATGGTGTTAAAATCGGATTGATTGGTTTAGCTCACCCTGATACTTTAACTTTAACAAAGGCTGAGCATGTTTCGGGTTTAGAGTTTAGAGATCCAGTTGTAGCGGCACAAGAATGGATTGATTTCTTATTGGCTGGTAAAGCTGAAGAAGGAACACCAGATGTTATTATCGCTGTAACTCATTTAGATTCAGAGCAAGATTATGATACTCAAGTAATTACTGGTACTGCAGTAACTGTTGCAGAAGGTGTTACTGGATTAGACGGTATTATTTCAGCACATAGCCATAAGACTGTTGCTGGTGAAGTTAATGGTGTTGCTATTGTTCAAGCGTATAAGTATGGTAGAGCATTAGGTAAACTTTCAATCGAAAGAGATGATGCAGGTAAAGTAACTGATGTTGTTGCTTCAGTAGATAATACATATAAGACTAAGAATGATATCATTGCTGATGAAGCAACTGCTGCAATCTTAGCTGCATATGATGAAAAACTTAACCCAATTCTTTCTGAAAAAGTTGGTGTTGCATCAGCTGAATTTGGACACGGTGGACCAAACGTAAGTACATTAGGTTTATGGACATGTGAAGTAATGGCTATAGAAGCTGGTACTGAAATCGCTATTCAAAATGGTGGTGGATTAAGAAGAGGTCTATATGCTGGTGATATCACTATGGGTGATTTATACGAAGTGATGCCTTATGATAACAAATTAGTAAAAATGGAGTTATCAGGAAAGGACTTAAAAGCTGCAATCGAAAATGGTTTGCTAAACCCAGATGTTGGAGATGGATCGTTTAGTGGTCTTAAAGTAGTTTATGATTCTTCTGCTGAATTTAAAAGTCAGTTGGTTAGCTTAACATTATTAGATGGTACACCAATTGAAGATGATACATACTATACTGTTGCTACAAATGACTTTATCTTAACTGGTGGAGACAAGTACGATTTCTCAAATGCGAAAAATGTTGTAGATACATTTATTCCAATTAGAGATGTTATGGTAAGTGCTATCAAATCAGCTGGTACTATTTCACCAAAGGTAGTTGATGTTGTTCAAGATGTTGAAGCTTACACAATTATTTCTGGTGATGTACTTTGGAAAATTGCAAAAGCGCATAATACTACTATTCAAACATTAGTAAATATTAACGCAATTGTAAATCCGAACTTTATATTATCTGGACAAGAATTAAAAGTACCTGTAGAGTAATGATATAATAGCCTCCAATTTGGAGGCTGTTTTTTTAGGGGGTCATATGAAAAAAATAATATTTATTACGCTAGGTATGTTTATATTACTGTCGAGTTTTGTCTTTGGAGATAATACTGGTGATGCAGAACGTATGGATCAAGAATTAGAAGAGTATTATGAAGAAGCAATGTTGCCGCAATACGAAGTTGTAAAAGCAAAAATAATTGAAATTACACTGGATGAGACAAAAGAAGAACGTCCTGATGTCCCATTACAATCAGATCGAAGATATCAGCATATTAAGATTGAATTGATATCAGGGTCTCATAAAGGTGAAGTCTATACAGTACAAAACATTATTGAAATGATTAATCCTTATAAACTTATTTTTGAACCTGGTGATAAGATGTTATTAAGGATGTTTGAAGATGAAGATGGGAAAATATATTCTTTACAAATTGCTGAAAAAATGCGTGAACAATACGTGTATTTTGCAGTAATGGGATTTTTAGTGATTTTGGCTATTATAGGTGGGAAACATGGTATTAAGTCTGTTATAAGTTTAATATTTACAGGTGTTATTATTGTATTTGCATTGGTACCTCTAATCTTAAGAGGATACAATCCAATAGTGGTGTCTACACTTATTTGTGTTATTACGACAGTGATAACTCTATTGTTGATTGTCGGGCGGAATAAAAAGACGATATCGGCAATTTTAGGAACAACTATAGGTCTACTAATTGCAGGAATCGTAGTGTTTGTTATTGGGAATGCCTCAAGCTTGACTGGTTTAAGTGGTGAAGAGGCACAGATGTTAGCTTATATACCACAAAAGATGAATTTAGATTTTAAAGGTATTTTATATGCTGGTATTTTGATTGGTGCTTTAGGTGCAATCATGGATGTTACAGTATCTGTAGCTTCAGCGATGCATGAAATAGAAAGTGTTCATCCGAAAATTTCGACTAAGGAATTGATTAAATCAGGATTGAATGTCGGAAGAGATATCATGGGTTCAATGTCTAATACATTAATATTGGCATACACTGGTGGTGCGCTTCATTTGATGTTACTTTTTAATGCATTTAATTTGACGTTTACAGAAATTATCAATATGGATTTAATCGCTTCTGAAATTATCAGAGCAATAGCTGGCAGTACAGGACTTATTTTAGCCATTCCAATTACTGCAATAATATCAGGATTCAATAGAATACATAAAACAAATTAAAGGATTGCATATGCAATCCTTTAATAAATACTTTTTAAATAGGTTATAAAATTCTCTTTTTCGTAAACTGTCAGATCGATTAATTCACTTTCTGATGTAATGTTATAACTTTCTGTAATGAATTCTACTAATTCATCCTTATCAACTTCATCATGAACTTCTGTTAATGATTGGTGAAGAGTCTTAAGCTCTGCGCAATCATGTCCTCTAACAT
>JABXKX010000468.1 GCA_013619035.1 Peptostreptococcaceae bacterium | reverse complement strand
TTATAATAATGAACGTATTAACTTAAAAAGAAAGATGACTCCTGTTAAGTATAGAAATCATCCTTAGATCATAAAATTAATGTTCGAGTTATTGGGTTCAATTCAATTTTTCATCTGCTTTATTATCAAACTGTAATAATGTCATTATCTAACAGAGTCTTAATTGAACTAATTCATTAGTTGTGTTAAACATCTTATATATTAAGGAGTTTGACTGTACCGTTTGGAAGTCTTGATTGAGTCCATTCTTGAATTACTCCTTAATGTGAGAGGTTTTTATTTCATCTGTATCTATGTTTACATCAATTACGATTGTATTATTTGATATAAATAGCCACCTTCAACCCATTTCTGTACAGCTGAGTTAGTTGAAATTATATTAGGCGAACAATTTACAACATGACCTATTTGAGTCATATCTTGTGGATCGTGTCAAGCAATCTGTACACCAAAGGCATCGCACAAACTTACAAGCTTAAGAGCAGGTGTGATACATCGTACTTTGCATAATTGCGAGAACGTTATTCAAATAATTGAATTTATTTTGAAAGAACGTAGTTATTGAACTTTCTTTTTCATTTGAAAATTTCACGTGACTAACTAGCCTTTGATGGTACCAAATACCATTTGCTAAGTTACTGTTGAATCGTCTGAAGTCTAGTTGAATCAATGTTTGTAAGAGGTTTGTTAATTGATCCTTATAGGCATTCTTAGGGGTGGGTGTTTTTTTCTATGCTTGAACAAGGCGTAAAATGTACTCTTGTACAGTAATAAAAAGGATGTGTATAACGCTACAGGTGTCATTTTGATTGTTTTTGGTCTAGTAATAGCATTGTTAAACAGACAAAAATCTATAAACTATAGATGATGCATTATGAAAATGTAATTATTATCTGTACTAGTTGAACAAACAGAAGTTTGGGATAGAGGAGAAGATTAGTATGACTAAAACATCTGAGTTAGGCACAAAATCGATAGGTCTATTATTGGCACAGTATTCTATACCTGCTGTTATAGCGATGCTTGTCAATGCTATATATAATATTGTTGATAGGATTTTCATTGGAAAGTATGTTGGAGAAAGTGCCTTGGCTGGTTTAACAATTACTTTCCCGATTATGATGATAATATTTGCTTTTGCCAGCTTGATAGGGGTTGGTGGGGCATCACTACTGGCTATAAAACTTGGAGAAAAGGATGAGAAAGGTGCAAGTCGTGTATTTGGTAATTCACTGAGTTTCGGAATTATCATGACTGTGTTTATCTCGGGCGTTATTTTTTTAAACCTAGAGAGTTTGCTAAAACTTTTTGGAGCAAGTGAAACTGTGTTAGAGTTTGCTATTACTTACATGAGAATAATACTTAGTGGTTTTATTTTTCAGATGATCTCTTTCATACTAAGTGGATTTGTAAGAACTGAAGGACAGCCCTTATTGTCTATGTTGGCATTGATGGTATCTGCAATTGTTAATATTGTTTTGGATTATATATTTATTAAAATGTTTGGATTTGGTGTGGCAGGTGCTGCTTATGCAACTATTTTGGGGCAACTTGTTGGGGTAATAATATTACTTAATTTCTACTTAAAGGGTAAAAGTGATTTGCACCTAAGAGTTAAAGATTTTATACCTGAAGTTAAGCTCATCATTCAGATTGTTTCTATTGGTCTTGCGACATTCTTATCTGGTATAGGAGTTAGTATTGCGATGACAATGCTTAATCATGATCTTGCTATATACGGAGGTATAGAAGCGATTACTTCTATGGGAGCAATAAACAGCCTGTATACATTCTTCATTATGCCAATAATGGGACTTACTCAAGCTATGCAGCCGATTATTGGTTATAACCACGGTGCCGGAAAGCTAGAGAGGGTTAACAGTACTTTAAAGTTAGGTATTTTAGCTGGGATACTATTTTCTACGGTTGTATTTTTACTATTGCAACTGTTTCCATCAATTTTCATTACGATGTTCATAAAAGTGGGGTCATCGACAGTAGAAATTGCAATTAATGGATTAAGAATATTTACGTTGATGTTACCTGTTTTGAGCATCAACTTGATTGGAGTAGCATATTACCAAGCAATTGCCAAAGGGAAAATGGCAATGGTTTTAGGTACATTAAGACAGTTCTTGTTCCTAGTACCAGTACTACTAATATTGCCAAGATATTTTGGATTGAATGGCGTATGGGCTGCTATCCCAGTATCAGATGCTCTAGCAACTCTGGTTACAATATTTGTTTTAGTCAGAACTAAAAAATATACAAGTTTACATTATTCAGATGAAATTGCTGTTGATGAGTATAGTGTTTCAATTAGGTAATACTGATTGGAGAAGCATGGATATATCATAAAATTAGCAATAATATAATTATATGCCCTTATGAAAAACGGTCCTCAAAGGTAATCCTCTGAGGACCGTTTTTTTTACTAGGAATGTTAAAGGAGTAAGGATATAGATTAAATTTTCTATTGTAAGGAAGTGGACTGCGGTGGAAAAGTGATACATGCATCTGATACCATATGCATATAAAAAGCTGTGGTATTTAATTTTCATGTAAAAACAGAATAGACATCTTGCATCCACCAAAGATATTTGATACAATAAAACGACCCCATACCCAGGGGGGTATAGGAGGCTTATGAAATCATTTATTAATAATAGAAAAACGGTACAAGTATTATTGGCTCTATTGGTTTACTTTATTATTGTGCAATATCAATGGGGGCTTTTAGCCGTCTTTGCAGTGGCTATTGTATTAGGTGCATTATTTGGT
This sequence comes from Peptostreptococcaceae bacterium, assembly GCA_013619035.1. Next base: position 414 of record JABXKX010000468.1, on the reverse strand, counting down.
AAAATGTTCTGTAAATGGATGTGTCCTATGGCAGTCGTAAAAAATTTATTTATGAAAAAGATGACAGCAGATCAATCTAAAGCACATATGTACAATTACTATAAAGTCGGTTGTCCGATTTCATGGGTGCAAGGTATTCAAAATAAAGTGTCTTTGTTTAAAATCAAAAAAAATGAAGACACCTGTACCCAGTGTGGTTTATGTGATAAAGCTTGTTATATTCCAACCTTTGATCCCAATAAGAGCTTGTTTAAAATGACCAAGGAAAAAGCACATGAAGCCTTTAATTGCTCTAAATGTTTATCTTGTGTAGCTGCTTGTCCTAATGGCAGTTTAACTTATGGTTTTAAGTTACCAAACTTTAAAAAATAAAACTTAGTGTTGAGAATATCATCTGTACCAAGTATTTGCTAC
>JABXKX010000129.1 GCA_013619035.1 Peptostreptococcaceae bacterium | reverse complement strand
GTTCAGAATATATCATTCCACATGGAGAGACCAGTAAGTCGATTGAAATGCTTACCAATATATACAGTCATTTAATTGAACATAATATGACCAGAACGGATGCAATTATAGCTTTAGGTGGAGGTGTTGTTGGAGATCTAGCTGGATTTGCTGCAGCGACTTATTTAAGAGGTATAGATTTCATACAAATCCCCACAACTTTACTGTCACAAGTAGATAGTTCAGTTGGAGGGAAAGTAGCAGTAAATTTACCCCAGGGGAAAAATTTAGTTGGAAACTTTTATCATCCCAGTGCCGTTTATATAGATACTGAGGTTTTAAATACACTTGAGAAAAGAGAATTTATATCTGGTATGGCGGAAGTAATCAAATATGCTTCTATTAAAGATAAAAGTTTATTTGATATTTTAATATCTCATGATTTAGATAGTATTTATTCAGTTATTGAAGAAATTATTGTAAAATGTGTGCAAACCAAAGCGGATATTGTTATGAAAGATGAAAAAGAATCTTATGAACGTATGTTATTGAATTATGGACACACAGTTGGCCATGCAATTGAGAAATTTTATGATTATCAGAAGTACAATCATGGAGAAGCAGTTGGTCAAGGTATGCTGTATATGTTAAAAGCATCGTTAAAAGCAGAGTTGATTGATAAACATACCTATGATTCTTTAGTAGAGCTATTAGGTGTTTATGGTCTTCTATTTGAAGAGACTTATCCTCTAGATATATTGATGACTTATATGAAAAATGATAAAAAAAGTGTAAAAGATAAAATAAATATTGTTTTGATAAAAACAATTGGAGAAAGTTATATAGAGAAAGTCACTTATGACTATTTAGAAAAATTCTTAATGGAGGGGTTATGTTAGATAATATTGTAATAAAGGGTGGACAGTTCTTAAAAGGAGATGTTGTGATACCACCATCCAAAAGTTTAAGTCATAGAGCAATTATTGCTGCTGGTTTGGCTGAGGGAACATGTAAAGTTGATAATATTATTCAATCACAAGATATAATAGCAACAACGAGGTGTATGAGTCAACTAGGTGCTACTTATGAAAAATTAGATGACTCTTTAATTGTGAAAGGGACTGCTTATCCTATAACGGTTAATGAAAAAGAATTTGATTGTCATGAATCAGGATCGACTTTAAGATTTATGATTCCCATTGGTATGTTAGGTAATGAAAAAATCAGTTTTACGGGTCAAGGTAAACTGACTACAAGACCTTTAGATCCTTTCTTTAATATATTTAAGGAACAACAGATTCCTTATTCACATAATGGTGAATTGCCACTTGAAGTTGAAGGTTCAATTAAACCAGGACAATTCGAGATTCCAGGTGATATCAGCTCTCAATTTATCACTGGACTGATGTATACATTGCCTTTACTGGATGGAGATTCAGAAATCATTATTACGTCAAATTTAGAATCAAAAGGTTATTTAGATTTAACGATGGATGTTTTAAAGTCTTTTGGTATTCAAATTATTAATGAAGATTATGAAAGGTTTATTATCAAAGGGAATCAAACCTTTAAAGCCATTGATTATAGAGTAGAAGGGGACTTTTCACAAGTTGCATTTTGGATTGTAGCAGGACTTATAAATGGCGATTTATCTTGTTTGGATATGAATCCAAATTCAAGTCAAGGTGACAAAGAAGTGATTGAAATTGTGGAAAGAATGTTAGGGAGCATTGAAGTTAAGAGTGATAGAATTTTGGTTAAGAAATCTGAAACACAAGCGACTATTATTGACGGCTCACAATGTCCTGATATCATACCCGTTTTAACTGTTTTAGCAGCTGTTACATCAGGTGAAACACATGTTATTAATGCCAAAAGACTTCGAATCAAAGAATGTGATCGATTAAATGCTATCGCAACTGAGTTGAATGCTTTAGGTGCTGATATAACAGAATTGGATGACGGATTGATTATTAAAGGAGTATCTAAACTTAGAGGTGGTAAAGTTAAAGGATGGAATGATCATAGAATTGTGATGTCATTAGCAGTCGCTTCTTTGGTATGTGAAGAAGAAGTTTACATAGAGGGATGTCATGCAATCAATAAATCATATCCTCATTTCTTTGAACAATTCAAACAAGTAGGAGGTCTGTTCGATGAGTGGCATATGGAAAAATAATATTGGATTATCTATATTTGGAGAATCGCATGGTGCCTGCGTCGGCATTACTCTGACAGGTATTGAGCCAGGGTTTAAATTGGATTTAGAATTTATCCAAAGTGAGTTAAACCGAAGAAAACCTGGTACCAATGATATGGTAACTCAAAGAGTAGAATCAGATAAATTTGAGATATTAAGTGGTGTATTTAACGGAAACACAACCGGTGCACCCATTACCATGATTATAAAAAACGAAAATATGATATCAAGAGATTATGATGGTATTAAGGATAGATTAAGACCTGGACATGCTGATTTTACAGCAAAAGTTAAATATAATAATTTTCACGATTATAGAGGTGGGGGACATTTTTCAGGTAGACTCACCGCAGGTATCGTATTTGCAGGGGCTGTTGCTAAAGATATATTATTAAAAAAGGGTATTCAAATTGGTGCTCAAATCACTTCAATAGGTCCTATAAGAGATGATGAACTATCTGATATTATTACCCTTTCTGATTTAGAAAATTTGAAAGACAGTTTTCCAGTTGTTAATGATCTTAAAAAAGAATTAATGAAAAAAGCAATTCGTGATGCAAAAGCAGAATTGGATTCATTAGGTGGTACAATTAGATGTTTCGCTATTGGAGTACCAGTGGGCTTAGGAGATCCATACTTTGAATCATTTGAAAGTATCTTATCATCTTTGATTTTTTCGGTGCCTGCTATAAAAGGTTTAAACTTTGGATCAGGTATTAAATTTGCTACGATGAAAGGTTCTGAAGCGAATGATGCTTACTATATAGAAGATAAGATTAAAACAAGAACAAATCATAATGGCGGCATTTTAGGCGGCATAACAAATGGTATGCCGATCGATTTCTCAGTTGTTGTTAAACCAACACCTTCTATCTCTAAAAAGCAAGAGAGTGTTGACTTTGAAACAATGACTTCAACTGAATTACAGGTTGTTGGTAGGCATGATCCATGCATAGTACAACGTGTTGTACCAGTTCTAGAATCGGTGTTAGCACTTACAATATTAGATAGAATATAAC
>JABXKX010000641.1 GCA_013619035.1 Peptostreptococcaceae bacterium | reverse complement strand
TATGAGCAAAGAGTGGGGAGGTGTACTATGAAACATATTAAAACGTTAAATAAGGGTTCTTTGAAAGAATCTGCTTCTCATGCAGGATGTGGTGAGTGTCAAACGTCTTGTCAATCAGCATGTAAGACATCATGTACGGTAGCAAATCAAGAATGTGAGAATAAATAATCAAATATTGGCTAATAGTGGTTTTAATACTATTAGCTGATTTTTTTGGTTTTAGAAGAGGTGAATAATGATACACAAATTTAAGAAAAATGGGGTTTACGTTGTTTTAGATGTAAATAGTGGCGCAGTACATGTTGTAGACGAAATGGTTTATGATATTTTAGACCACTACCCTGAACATGATAAGACTACGGCAGTTGAACATCTAAAATCGAAATACAATTCTGATGAATTGACTCAAGCTTTTGATGAAATTCAAGCTCTAATTGATGAGGAACAGCTTTTTTCTAAAGATACTTATATCAAAAATTTAGAATTTAGGAATAGAAAACCTGTAATCAAAGCAATGTGTTTACACATAGCTCATGATTGCAATATCAGATGTAAGTACTGTTTTGCATCTCAAGGTGATTTTGAGGGCGATAGAAGTTTAATGAGTTTAGAAGTTGGTAAGAAGGCTCTTAAATTCTTAGTAGATAACTCTGGTAATAGAAGAAACTTAGAAGTGGACTTCTTTGGTGGAGAACCTTTGATGAACTTCGAAGTGGTTAAAGATTTAGTAACTTATGGTCGTTCTTTAGAAGCCGAAAATAATAAGTTGTTCAGATTTACAATTACAACAAATGGTGTGTTATTGGATGATGCTAAAATTGATTACATCAATGAGCATATGGACAATGTTGTATTGAGTATTGACGGTAGACCAAAAGTAAATGATTTAATGAGATACACCATAAACGGTGGGGGTACTTACGATATTATAGTACCGAAATTCAAGAAGTTAGTTGAAAAACGTGGTGATAAGAACTACTATGTACGTGGTACTTTTACTAAGTTTAATATAGACTTTGCCAAAGATGTTATTCATATGGCGGATCTTGGATTTAAGAACACTTCAGTTGAGCCAGTTGTTGCTAGTCCTGAAAATGATTACGCATTAAGCGATAGTGATTTAGAGACTATTTGTGATCAATATGATGAATTAGCAGAAGAGATGATCGCTAGACGTGGTAAAGAGAATGATTTCTCATTCTTCCACTTTACAGTCGACTTAGCTCAAGGTCCATGTATTGTCAAGAGACTTTCAGGCTGTGGTGCTGGTTCAGAATATGTAGCAATAACACCAGATGGTGATATATATCCTTGTCATCAATTTGTTGGTGATGAAGATTTCAAAATTGGTAGCTTAATGGATGGAACATATAACAATCACTTAAGTCACGATTTTAAAGAAGCACATGTATACAATAAAGAAAAGTGTAAAGAGTGTTGGGCAAAATTCTATTGTAGTGGCGGTTGTCATGCCAATGCATACAATTTTAACCATGACATCAACATACCTTATGATTTAGGATGTGAAATGGAGAAGAAGAGATTAGAAGCTTCTTTGTATATTCAAGCTAAATTGATGGAGGAGTAAATGATTCTTAACTATGAGAACAATAAACCTAATATAGATAAAGACTGTTTTATTGCAGAAACTTCAACTGTAATAGGCAAAGTGACTTTAGGAAGTGAATCAAGTGTTTGGTACGGTACTGTTTTACGTGGTGATGTAAATACTATTACTATCGGAGAGAGAACCAATGTACAAGACAATGCAACGGTTCATGTTGCAGGCAAGTTTCCTACAACAATAGGTGACGATGTAACCATCGGGCATAATGCCATTGTACATGGTTGTACCATTGGTAACAGAGTACTTGTAGGTATGGGTGCCATCGTATTAGATGGGGCGATTATAGAAGACGATGTGATTATAGGAGCTGGTGCGTTAATACCACCAGGCAAAGTGATACCATCAAAATCTTTGGTAGTCGGATCACCTGGGAAAGTAGTAAAAACTATAAATGAAGAAGCGGTAGAGGGTTTGTTAGAATCAGCAAGCATCTACGTTAAAGAAGCTTCTTTACATAAAAAAATATAAGTGATATTGGAGGGGTTAAGATGAAGTCAAAAAAGTTAATATCATTAATTCTAATCTTAGCATTAGTTGGATTGATGGTATATACTGCATTCTTCGGATTAGGAACAGATACTGTTGGAGTTGAATCAGTAGCAGATTCTATGAAACTAGGTTTGGATATTCAGGGTGGAGTTGTTTTAGAATATGAAGCAATTACTGATCTAGAAGGCGAAGAGCTTAGAAGAGAATTGGATGGAACAAAAGCGGTTATGAGTACTCGTATTGATAGTAAAGGTTTAATGGAGCCTAAGATTACTGTTAATTATGATAAAAAACGTATCCGTGTAGAAATGCCTGGCGTATCGGATGTAAATGAAGCAGCTGAGTTTATTGGAACAACTGCTAAATTAACATTCCATAAGGTCGCTGAAGGTGAAGTAATTAATGGAGCTGATGTTAAAGCAGGTCTTGTAATGGTTGATTCATTTGAAGGTGTTGAAATCATGGACGGTGGAAGCATTAAAGATTCTGGAAGTAGATTCTTACAAGCAACTAATTATGTTGGATATGTTGTAGATTTAATATTGGACAAAGATGGTGCGAAAGCATTTGAAGAAACAACTATTGAATTCGTTAAAAGAGAGTCTGGAGAAGGTCAAATTGCGATTGCTGTAGATGGTATTATTATCTCAGCACCTTCAGCTAATCAAGTAATCAGTTCTGGTGATTGTTATATTTCTAATATGACTCAAGAAGATGCCATTGATTTATCACTTCAAATCAAATCAGGTGCTTTACCACTTGAACTTAAAGAAGTTCAATCTTCATTAATTGGTCCTACATTGGGTCAAGATGCTTTACAATCAAGTATCAATGCAGCTAAGATTGGTTTCTTATTGGTTCTAATCTTTATGATTTCATACTATAGAGTACCAGGTATGATCGCATCAGTTGCACTTATTTTATACTCAACACTTATTTTATTTACAATGGTTGGTTTACAAGCTACTCTAACACTTCCTGGTGTTGCAGGTATTGTTTTAGGTGTAGGTATGGCCGTTGATGCAAATGTTGTTATCTTTGAAAGATTAAAAGAAGAACTTAGAAACGGAAAAACTGTAAGAGCTTCTATTAAATCTGGATTCAAACGTGCTATGAGAACAATTATGGATGCAAATATTACAACGTTAATTGCAGCAATTGTACTTTATAGTTTTGGTGAAGGTCCAATTAAAGGTTTTGCAACAACTTTAGGTATAGGTATTGTTGCTTCTATGTTTACAGCAGTTGTATTTACACGTACACTACTGGTTAATGTAGATGCATTAGGCTTAATAAAAAATAGAAAATACTTTGGTGCATAGGAGGCGACGACATGAATTTATTAAAGCATTATAAAATTTGGTTTGCCATTTCTCTGTGTATTATCGTAGTTGGAATGGGTACGTTTTTAATCAATGGACTAAACCAAGGAATTGATTTCCAAGGTGGTACATCGATTCAATATAACCTTAAAGAATCATTTGATACAGGTGATATAGACGATGCTATTTCAGACATCGAAATCGATGGTCAGAAATTAAACGCATCAATAATTAAAACCGGTATCAACGAAACAGCTGATCAAGAAGTAATCATTAGAACAACATCTTCTTTATCAACTCCAGAAAGAGTAAACATTGATAACATTATTAATGGTTTATATCCAAATGCTGAGCATAGAGAAACAGCTCAATACAGTGCAAGCGTTGGTAATGAAATTAAAACAAAAGCATTTTTCGGTGTTATTATTGCTGCGGTAGGTATGTTAATTTACATCACATTCCGTTTTGAAATCGTATTCGGTTTATCAGCGATAGTGGCACTTGTTCATGACGTATTAATTCTTGTCTCTGTATATGCAATCTTCCAAATTCCAGTGAATTCAGCGTTTATTGCTGCAGTTCTAACGGTAGTTGGTTATTCTATCAATGATACAATTGTAGTATTTGATAGAATTAGAGAGAATGTTAAGTTTGAGAAGAGACCCGTTTACTTTGATATTGCAACAAAGAGTTTAAATCAAACAATTACACGTTCAATTAATACATCTGTTACAACATTACTAGTTATTGGTTCGCTTTATATCTTTGGTGTAGATTCTATCAAAGAATTAGCATTCCCATTATTAGCAGGTGTACTTGCTGGTACTTATTCTTCTATCTTCATTGCAAGTCCAGTTTGGGCACTTTGGAAAACTAATAGAAGTAAGAAACAAAAGCATTATAAAGGCGTTACTGAATAGTCAATAGCTTAGAGAGTGATCTCTAAGCTTTTCTCATCTAGATTATTGAAATCTTAAAGCATTGGGATGATATGTCTCAGATGCTTTTCTTTCTTTACATATAAAAGAAATCAAGCTATCATAAATATAGAAAGAAGAGAGAATATGAGTTTACATAGTAAAAAATGGACAATTGAAAAAAATAAGAATAAAGAGTTATCGGTTGATATACATCCGATTGTAAAACAAATACTCATCAACAGAGGTTATGATCGATCTGAAGATTTAGAGATGTTTTTAAATCCTACTTTGGAACAATTGTATGATCCTTTTTTGATGAAGGGAATGGACATAGCAATTGATCGTATTAGAGATGCAATGGACAATGGTGAATCCATATGGATATATGGTGATTATGACGTTGATGGTATTACATCCATTTCCGTTTTAGTCACTTGCTTCGAGTTTTTGAATATCCCTGTGAATTACTATATTCCAAACAGATTAGAAGAAGGTTATGGTTTATCCATTCAAGGGATGGAAACAATCATCTCTAAAGGAGCCGATCTGATTATCAGTGTAGACTGTGGTATAACTTCAGTAGAAGAAGTTGCTTATGTGAATAAGATGAAGAAAGATATCATTATAACAGATCACCACAATTGTCAGGAAGATCTTCCTGATGCATTTGCAATACTTAATCCTAAACAATCTGATTGTGAGTATCCTTTTGATATGCTGGCTGGTGTTGGTATTGCAATGAAAATTGTACAAGCACTTCTAAGAGAACGTTTTTATCAACATTATGATCTGTTTATAGATCTTGTGATGTTAGGCACTGTCGCTGATATTGCACCGATTGTTGATGAAAATAGAATCATAGCTAAAATCGGTTTAGATATTATCAAGAATTCTAAAAATATTGGTTTACAAGCATTAATTGATATCTCAAATCTTAAGGATACAGATATCAATACAGGTCATATCGGATTTAATTTAGGTCCTAAAATTAATGCGGCGGGTCGAATTGGAAAACCAGAACTAGGTGTTCAGTTGTTGACATCTAAAGATCAGGTAGCAGCAGAACATATTGCAAAAGCACTGGATGCTCTAAATACGGAACGTCAGGACATTGAAAAAGAAATTGTTGCTTCAATTGATACGTTGATAGAAGAACAAGTTGATTTAGAAAACGAAAAAATTATTGTTATAAAAGGTGTAAAGTGGCATACCGGTGTCATCGGCATTGTAGCTTCAAGGGTCTCTGAAAAGTACCATCGACCATCGGTTATATTATCTGTTGAAGATGGTATAGCGAAAGGTTCAGCTAGAAGTGTTGGGAATATCAGTATCTTTGATGCGCTGAATTCTTGTAAACATTTGTTTATTGGATTTGGTGGTCATAAACAGGCGGCTGGATTATCGTTAAACGAAGCAGATGTGGACCAACTTAGAATTGATATCAATGATTATGCCAAGAAACATATTACATCTGATGATCTGTTACCGAAAGTTAAAATTGATGGTATTTTGCACAGTCATGAAATTACTCATGAGGCTTTAGATGATTTGGAAAAATTAGAACCCCATGGTATGGGTAATCCGAAACCCGCTTTCGTATATAATGGCTTAACGATTGATAACGTTAGACCTATCGGAAAAGAAAAGACTCATTTAAAGATTGTACTACATGATGGTAAAAGGACTTTTGATGCGATAGGGTTTGGTATAGCAGAACAATATGCTGATTTAAGAAGCCAAGATCAATTGGATATGGTGATGACTCTAAATAAAAATTCGTTTAGAGGTATTGAAACCATCCAATTTATGATCAAAGATATCCGAAGATTGGAACCAGCCTTTTATAAGGTCTCAGAAATTGGTAAATGTTTTACAAAGACATTGGCACGTGCTTTATTCTATAATGGACTAGATGGTGCTAAGAGGCCATCCTATGCATTTACGGACTTTAATAAAGAAAATATCAATCGATTAGATTATTGTACGACTGTTGGTGGTAAGAAGTTAATATTGGTTCAATCTTTTTATAGTTTCATTGAATTGTATTTCCGTTTAGATGATTTAGAAATAGACTCATCGGAAATTGGTATTCATTTTAATGATATTGATAAACGATCAGATATAAATATTGTTGTGAATCCAATTTTTAAACATCTGGATTTTGAAAACTATGATGAAGTGATTGTTTATGATATGCTTTACAGCGAAAAATGGGCAGGTTTATTAGAAGGTTATAGCCAATCAAAGGTTAAATATTTAAGCCACCCCTATGAAGATGAAAAAGTACAATCAGAAGCCTTATATACAGCTATACCACATCGATTGGATTTAGTAGATATTTATAAAGCGTTATTATCTGAAGACGGTAAATTAACCATTGAACTTGAAGATTTTTCACATATGTTGCATATGGATGTGATTAAATGTGAATTATCACTTCGAATATTAGAATATTTGAATTTAATAAAGATAGTAGAGTCGCAATCGTATCATATTGAAGTTCTACCTAAACCGTCTTCAAAACTCAGTTTAGATGAAACCGATATTTTCCAGAAAGTATCATCAATAAGAGATGAATTTTTTGACTATATAAAAATCTTCAAAGAAATTATTAAGTGATAAACAGGAGGAATTATGGATTTAAAGAGTAAAATTAGAACTGTCGAGAACTTTCCTAAAGAAGGAATCAGTTTTAAAGACATTACAACACTTTTACAAGAACCTGAAGCATTTAAGTATGCTATCGATGAATTGATTAAAATTGCTGATGAATATGATTATGATGTGATTATTGGACCTGAGGCAAGAGGGTTTATATTCAGTGCGCCAATGGCTTATGCTGCACAAAAACCGTTGGTACTTGTTAGAAAACCTGGTAAATTACCTTCTGAAACTGAAAGTCATGAGTATGCATTAGAATATGGTACTGATGTTCTAGAAATTCATAAAGATGCGATTAAAAAAGGTGATAAGGTATTGATTGTTGATGACTTATTAGCAACTGGTGGTACTACAAAAGCTGTAGCTGAATTGGTTCAGAAATTAGGTGCTGAAGTTTCTGCTGTAATATTCTTGATAGAATTGACATTCTTACCAGGCAGAGAGATTTTATCTGGTTATCCTGTAAGAACAGTATTAGAATACTAAGATAAAGTCCACTTTAGAAGTGGGCTTTTTTATATATTTCCTTTGAGTGGACAGATGTATTTGTCTATTGTTTAGGGACCCGTTTTGTTATATAATAATTATATTAATCATTTTCACTAAATGACAGAAGTTAGAAGGTGTACACTTGGAAGTTAAAGAATATATAGAAAAAATAAAATCCATTAATAAGAATGTTGATATAGAAAAACTAGAGAAGGCATTTCATTATGCTCAAAGTGCTCATGAGGGACAACTCCGCAAATCGGGAGAACCATTTTTTATTCACCCGTTAGCAGTGTCGTTGATTGTTGCAGAACTTGAAGTGGATTCCGATACGATCATAGCATGTTTATTACATGATACGATTGAAGATACGGATGTGTCATTTGAAGATATCGAAACTGAATTTGGACACTCTGTTGCCCAACTTGTTGATGGTGTAACCAAATTAACAAAAATGCATTACGAAACAAAAGAAGAGATTCAAGTAGAAAATCTTAGAAAAATGTTTTTGGCGATGGCTAAAGACATTAGAGTTATATTAATTAAGTTAGTTGATAGACTGCATAATATGAGAACTCTAAAATATCAATCAGAACATAAGAAACAAGAAAAAGCTTTGGAAACGCTTGAAATCTACGTACCGATTGCTCATCGATTGGGTATTTTTAAGATCAAAGGTGAACTTGAAGATTTATGTTTACTGTACTTAGAGCCAGAAATTTACTATGAACTGAGTAATAAAATAAATAAGAAACTTTCTGAACGTAAAACATATATTGATAAGGTACTCGAACAAATATCAGATTCTTTAGACGAAATTGAGATGTCTTATGAAGTTTATGGTAGACCAAAGAATTTTTATTCTATTTATAAAAAACTAAAATATCAGAAAAAAGAATTCTCTGAAATTTATGATATTACTGCGATTAGAATCCTTGTGGATACAGTCAAAGATTGTTACGCAGCTTTGGGTACGGTTCATACTTTATGGAAGCCGATGCCTGGCAGATTTAAAGATTATATTGCGATGCCTAAACCTAATATGTACCGTTCGCTTCATACCACTGTCATGGGGAATGAAGGCGAACCATTTGAAGTGCAGATTAGAACACATGAGATGCATAAAGTATCTGAATATGGTATTGCCGCTCACTTCAATTATAAAGAAGCAAAGAAGGGCATGAACAATATTGATGAGAAACTTGTCTGGTTACGTCAAATGATGGAATGGCAAGGAGATATAGACAATCCTGAAGAGTTTTTGGATTCTTTAAAGATTGATATCTTAAATCATCAAGTGTATGTGTTTACACCTCAAAGTAGCGTGGTTGAGTTACCAGAAGGTTCTACGCCAGTAGACTTTGCTTATAAGATTCATACAGAAGTAGGTAATAAATGTGTAGGAGCTAAAGTAAATGGTAGAATTGTACCTTTAAACTTTAAACTCAGCACCGGTGAAATTGTTGAAGTCTTAACACAAAAGAATTCCAATGGCCCTAGTCGTGATTGGTTGACCTTTGTTAAGAGTACTCAAGCAAAAAATAAAATTAAACATTGGTTCAAAAAAGAACGCCGTGAAGAAAATATTGAAAAAGGTCGAGACATGATTGAAAAAGAAATCAGAAAAGCTGGTTTCAAAGTCGCAGACTTAATGGCCCCAAAATGGTTAGATCCATTAATGGCCAGACTCAGTGTTTATTCAGTAGATGACTTGTATGCGACTATTGGTTATGGTGGCATTATGATGAATCAGGTGCTTCCTAAATTAAAAGAAGCTTATAAAAAAGAACATAAAATTGATGAAGTTGAAATCAAAGAACTTGAAGCAAAGAAAGAAGATAGGCGTGCACAGGAAAAAAGTAGTAAACGTGCAGGTCAATCAGTCGTTGTAAAAGGTTTAGATGATTTACTTATAAGATTTGCCAGATGTTGCACACCGGTACCTGGTGATGATATCATTGGATATATCACTCGTGGACGTGGTGTGACTGTTCATAGAGCAGACTGTAAAAACTTTGAGAGTACGGATGAAATGAAGAGCCGTTTTATTGAAGTTGCTTGGCAAGTTGAAGAGACTGCAACGTTTACAACTGAAATTCAAGTTATTGCACCAGACCGAAAAGGTCTGTTATCAGAAGTAACATCTATTATTACAGCGATTAATTTAGTTGTAACAGGTGTCAGTGCAAAACTGTTAAAATCAGGAGTTGCGGTTATTAATTTAAGTATAGAAGTAAGTGATATCAATAAGCTAAATAGTTTATTAAGTCGATTAAAAACTTTAGAAAATATCATAGAAGTTAAAAGAGTTACATCATAAACTGACATTCTTATGTCAGTTTTTCTATGAGGGAGGTTATATGAGAGCTGTAGTGCAAAGAGTAAAACATTCTAGTGTGACAGTAGATAATGAAATAGTTGGTAAAATTAATCATGGATTTATGGTGCTTCTTGGAGTTGAAAAGGGTGATACAGAAAGTGATATGACTTATATTGCTGACAAACTTTTGAACTTAAGAATATTTGAAGATGAAGAAGAGAAGATGAATCTTTCTATACAAGATGTAAAAGGTGAGATGTTAGTCGTTTCACAGTTTACATTATTAGCAGATTGTAGAAAAGGTAGACGACCTAGCTTTATAGAAGCTGCTAGACCAGATGAAGCCAATGATTTGTATATGAAATTAGTTGAATATTGTAGAGGTCTAATACCAGTTGAGACCGGTGTATTTCAAGCAGATATGCAAGTGGATATCTGTAATGACGGCCCAGTAACAGTAATGTTAGACAGTAATAAGAAGTTTTAGAGGTGACTATGATAGAAAAAATGGTAGTAGGGAAATTTGGCGTTAACTGTTATATGATGATGTGTGATGAAACAAAAGAAGCCATTATTATTGATCCAGGTGCACAAGCGAATATAATAGAACGAGAAATAAAAAAACATGAGGCAAAAGTAAAATATATTGTTTTAACACATGGACATGGTGATCATATTGGTGCTGTTGAAGCATTAAAAGAACTGCTCAATGTTCCAGTTGTTGCTTCTGAAGCTGAAGATGATATGTTACAGAATCCGGATTACAATGAGTCTAGTAGGATCTGTGATCAGAGTATCAGTTTTCAAGCGGATCATTATATCAGAGACAATGACACGTTAACATTTGGTAATAAAACAATGAAATTTATTACAACGCCGGGTCATACTAAAGGTGGCATGTGCATATTGGTAGATGATCGTTTGTTTACAGGTGATACCTTATTTAATAGATCTGTTGGAAGAACAGACCTATATGGTGGTAGTCATCAGACGTTAATAGCATCAGTAGCTTTTAAGCTGTTTAAACTGGATGATGAAACACATGTTTATCCTGGTCATGGACCAAAATCGACTATCGGTTATGAAAGAGCAAACAATCCTTATATCTAGGAGTAATTATGAAAGTTAAAATAAATCACGACAATCAATATGGTGTAGCCCATTTAATTAAAACTTTCTTTAAAGAAGTTTTGTTTGTTGAAGAGAGTGATTCTGAAACAATAATCAACACGATTGATAAGACTGCTGATAAGGTAGTTGTCAGTGCAAGTTATCAAGGCAAAAAATATCAGGAAACTGTTCAATTGGTTTCCGACGAACAAGTTAATAAACGTTTGATTAAAAGAAGTAATGCAAGAGTACTATACGATTTATCACATGAGATTACGGGAGTTGAAAATCACTACGGTACATTAGTCGGTGTTAGACCCGTTAAACTAGTTCATGAAATGTTTAATAAGAATTTTTCGGATGAAGAGATTGATAAGGTTTTATACAATGAACATCGAATTTCAAAAAATAAAAGAGCGTTGTTATTAGAAATAGCAAAACGTGAAAAACCATTTTTATTAGATGCAAATGATACGTCGAAAATCAGTTTATATATTTGTATTCCGTTTTGTCCAACTAGATGTTTGTATTGTTCATTTCCATCAAATGATATGAGACAAAAGGGGAAACTTGTAAAAACGTACTTTGAGTGTTTACTTCGAGAGATTGATGAAGCTTATAAAAAAATAGAAAAAAATCAATTGTTAGTAGATTGTATTTATATAGGTGGAGGCACACCAAGTATTTTAACCAAAGAACAGTTTGAGATTTTACTTGGCAAACTGGATCAATACTTTGACTGTGCATCTTTAAAAGAATTTACAGTAGAAGCTGGTAGACCAGATACCATTACACTTGACAAGTTAAACGTACTAAAAAAATATGATGTTTCTAGAATCTGTGTGAATCCTCAAAGTATGAACAATAAAACCCTTCAGTTAATTGGTAGAGATCATAAAACTGAAGATATTATTGAGTCCTACAATTTGGCTAAATCAGTTGGCTTTAATAGCATCAATATGGATCTCATATTAGGTCTTCCAGATGAAACTCTAGAAGATGTAGAAAAAACTTTAGAGACTATTATAGCTTTAGATCCTGAAAATATTACCATTCATACACTTGCTGTTAAAGTGAGTTCGCGGTTAAAAGAAACAATAGATAAATATCAAATGACACAAGCCGATCTAGTTGAAGTGATGTTAAAATCAACCGAAACGGTATTAAGATCAAATGGTTATGTGCCGTATTATATGTACAGACAAAAAAATATGGTTGGTAATTTTGAAAACATAGGGTATTGCAAAGAAGGGTATGAGTCTTTATATAATATACGTATCATAGAAGAGAAACATAGTATCTTAGCATTAGGTGCTGGTGCTGTTTCTAAGAAATGTTATCCAAAAGAAGATTTGTTCCATAGAATAGCAAACGTTAAAGGGATAGAAGATTATATTTCAAGAATTGATGACGTCATAGAAAAGGAAGCATCATTTTTTGAGATTTAGTTTACAAATGATTGGTATTATATTATACTAATTCTATATTAATAAGGTACTCAAGAAAAGTAGATGAACGATATTCCAAAGCGAGCTGGGTTAGGTGAAAGCCAGTGAAGAAAGTTTTATTGAAAGACACTTGAAACAATGTACCGACAATGAAGTGGGTTTAACCAATTAGGGTGGCACCGCGGGAGTAATCTCGTCCCTTGTATGATATTTCATATAAGTGACGAGTTTTTTGTTTATATGAACACTGATTATCTAAGGAGGCATTATGGCTGAATTATTAAATGGCTTAAAGAGAACCCATTATGCAGGTCTATTAAGAGAAGAACACATCGATCAAAAAGTTGTTCTTATGGGCTGGGTTCAAAAAAGAAGAAATCTTGGTGGTTTATTATTCGTTGATTTAAGAGACCGTGAAGGAATTGCTCAAATCGTATTTGATACAGCGATATCTCAAGAAGCATTCGATTTAGCGGATCCAATAAGAGGCGAGTATGTTATCGCTGTTGAAGGAACTGTAAAACTAAGACAAAGCATTAACAATGATATTCCAACAGGAAAAGTAGAAGTATTTGCGGAGTCGATCAAGGTATTATCAGAATCAGAAGTACCACCAATTCATATTAATGATGATGATGGTGCGGGTGAGCAATTAAGATTAAAGTACAGATATTTAGATTTAAGAAAACCAAAAATGTACAACAACTTATTATTTAGATCAAAGGTAGCTTCAGTATTTAGAAACTTCTTCGGCGGAGAAGGATTCTTAGAAGTAGAAACACCATTTTTAAACAAACCAACTCCAGAAGGTGCTAGAGATTACTTAGTACCAAGTAGAGTGAATCCCAATAAATTCTATGCATTACCACAGTCACCACAGTTATTCAAACAGATGTTAATGGTATCTGGAATTGATAGATACTATCAAATTGTAAAATGCTTTAGAGACGAAGATTTAAGAGCTGACAGACAACCTGAATTTACTCAAGTGGATGTTGAACTTAGTTTTGTTGAAGAAAAAGATGTTATGTCTATCAATGAACGTTTGATGCAAAAAATGTTCAAAGAAATGCTTGGTGTGGATTTACCAACACCTTTCATGACAATGCCATATAAAGAAGCAATGGAAAGATTCGGTTCAGATAAACCAGACTTAAGATTTGGTTATGAACTAAAAGCATTAAATGATATTGTTGAAACTTGTGGTTTCGGAGTATTTGCTGACACAGTAAAAGCTGGAAACGATGTTAGAGCAATCAATATTAATGGTGGCGCTGCAGAGTTCAGTAAAAAGGGTATGAAAAATCTTGAGAAATTTGCTAAGACATATGGTGCAAAAGGTATGGCTTGGATGAAAATTACTGAAGAAGGATTGGATTCGCCTATAGCTAAATTCTTAACAGAAGAAGATGCAAAAAACATCACTGAAAGAATGGAAGCCAAAGTAGGAGATATGATCTTATTTATCGCTGACAAACCATCTGTTGTTTTTGCGACACTTGGAGCACTTAGATGTGAAATTGCTAAGAAATTAGGTCAGATTACAGAAGGTGACTATAAGATTTTATGGGTAAATGAATTCCCATTATTTGAATACTCAGAAGAAGAAGATAGATATGTTGCTAAACATCATCCGTTCACATCACCTCTTGATGCAGATATGGATATGATTGAATCAGACCCTGCAAATGCTAGAGCAAAAGCATATGACTTAGTATTAAATGGTTCTGAAATTGGTGGTGGTTCAATTAGAATTCATAATTCTGAATTACAATCAAGAATGTTTAAAGCATTAGGCTTTACTGAAGAAGAAGCAAATAACAAGTTTGGTTTCTTATTGGATGCCTTTAAATACGGTGTACCACCACACGGTGGTATTGCATATGGTCTTGATAGAGTGGTTATGGAACTTTTAAACATTGATAATATTAGAGACGTCATTGCATTCCCTAAGACTCAACAAGCAACGTGTCTTCTTACAAACGCACCTGCTCCAGCAGAAGAAGCGCAATTAGAAGAATTATTCTTAGATTTGGTAATACCTAAAAAAGAAGAAAAAGAAGATTAAAAAATGCCCTTGAGAAATCAAGGGCATTACTTATATCAATAATATAAGGGGTGTTTCCAATAACAAAAACTAACAAAGTCAAGAGTGAGAAGCTCTTGACTTTGTTAGTTTGGTTGAAATGATAAAGAGATATTAGATAAAGAGATCGAACAATGTTCAATGCTCTTCATAACAATTTTATAGTTTAAGGTCTATTCAGACCTAAAAAAAATCCCCATTCGATGACTGGCTGCCATCTCTTAGAGGAAGGTCCTATAGTTTTGCGTCCATATTTTTCAATATGTTTGCCTTTTCGTTGAAAACTCAACTTTCTTATTCTTCAATTACTTATATAATAGCAGAGTTTATTGTACATTGCAAGGAATTTGTTTAAAAAAATCAGCAAACCGCACAATAATAGTGTAATTAAAGAGGATATCTAATTGATATCCTCCCAATTCATATATTTATTAAGTGTTGCAACAAACTTTTCTAGTCCGATTTGATCTTCTTCATCGAATCGATTCAGTACTGGACTATCGATATCGAGGACGCCTATGAGTTTATCGTTATGAATGATTGGGATTACAATTTCTGAACTTGAAGCCCCATCACATGCAATATGTCCTGGAAATGCATGAACATCTTTTACAAGCTGAGTGGTTCTAGTTGCTGCAGCAGTACCGCAAACCCCTTTGCCAATCTCTATATTGACACATGCTGGTTTGCCTTGAAATGGACCTAAAATGAGTTTGTCTTTCTTATATAAGTAGAAGCCTGCCCAATTAATCTCGTCAATGAGTAACCAAAGTAGGGCAGAGGCATTAGATAAATTGGCCAACCAATCATCTTCGCTGCCAATCAGGCCTGTTAGTTTTATATTCATATATTTGTAGATTTGATCTTTCTTTTCAAAAGCAATTTTATCAATCTGTTTCATAATATCCCCCTTTTTTAAAAAGTATATCATAGCTCACATACTTTTCACACATACTTTTCATGATTCTCACATATCCCGAAGGTAGAATGTAACTGTAAACAACAACTACCAATAAGGAGGCAATACCATGAAATTAAGAAATTTATTATTAACAGGAATTATGGCAGCATTATTATTACCAGTGGCTGCATTTGCAGAAGAAGTTGAACCAGAAGAAAGAGAATGGAAAGAATTCAGGTTAGAACAAGTAGCAGAACACGCACCGGATCAATTGGTAGAGTGGACTAGATTATTTGATTCAAAAGAAGTGCTTAAGAGTGAAAGAGAAACTCTAAAAGCAGAGTTAGACATACTTATTGAAACGGTTTGGAAACCAATGATTGAGAGTGAAAAAGGGGAAGCCAAAGAAGCTATGAAAGCTTATGCAGATGAATTAAAAGTTCAAGTAGAAGCTGGAGATCTTACGAAAGAAGAAGCAACGGCGTTATTAGAAACTTTTAAAGCAGAGTTAAGAGCAGAATTTGATGAAATGAAAGCGAAAAGAGAAGCTGAAAAAGCTTTAAGAGAAACTGATAAAGTGTATTATGACGGATTAAGAGAAAATAGAAGTAGTATTAATGAATCCATTAAAAATGCTGTAGAAAATGGTGAATTTGACCTTGTGGCAGGATATTTGAATGAAATTCTTGTGATTAATCAAACTTTAGAACTTTATGGTATCGAAATAAATGTATTGATTCAAGATAAAATTAATGAAATCAATGAACTATAGAAAAAAAGCTGCTGACAAAGGATTGATCCAAGTCAGCAGCTTTATTTTTATAACTGTTTCATCGCTTCTCTGTACCTGAAATCTTCACCGTTAATGTGTTTGAAAATCCAAGTTGCAACCGTTTTTAATAGTGTTAATGCAAATGCACCTTGATCCTCATCCATTTGCTTTAAATCAAATGAGAGCAATTTATCAATAAATTTCTCGTGAAGAATTTTGTGATCCTCAAGATGGACATAATTAACTTTTTCCATCAGTTTTTCTTCTTCAGAAAAATGATACTTGGTGTAATCAATGAGTTCTTCAAACATTGCATTTAACTCATCGTAGATATCTTCTCCTGCATGATTGGTAACGAGATCAGACATTGTTTGTCCCATCTCAAATAAACGTTTGTGTTGTGCATCAATTGTTTCGACTTTAACTGAATATTCTTCTTTCCATGTAAACATAATTGTTACCTCCGCCTATATTTTACTATTTATTGGGTACTATATCAATGGAAATGGAACTTATTAGATGGACTACACGTCAAAGATATATAGGGAAAAGATTGGAGGTTGTTATGAAAAAGATTTTAGTATTAATGTTATCGGTTATATTGGTATTTTCACTTATCAGCTGTGGCAGCAATGAGAACTCTGCAAATTGGAATATGAATACAGCAGATGATGCAGCCAGTTCGGAAGAGTATACAACTAATGATTCAACTACCGATGTTGGTGGAGTAGAATACTCAAAAGATATGGACCGAAATGAAGAAGCCAGTGCACCAGAAGCGGGTACCGTGTTTGAATCAGAAAGAAAAATTATCAAATCGGCTTCGATGGAAATTCAGACATTGGAGTATGAATTGGCAATACAGCGTTTAACAGATAAAGTTAAAGGTATTGGTGGTTATGTTGAATCGTCGAATGTAAGAGGTCGCGCAATGGATGATAAACATTCATCACGTTCTGCTCATTACACTCTTAGAATTCCAGAACAACAATTTCTGCAATTTATGAGTGATATGAATTCGATCGGTACAATTATTCAAGAAAATTCATATGGTGATGATATCACTTCTCAGTATTATGATACAGACGCACATATGAAAACTTTAAAGATTCAAGAAGAAAGACTTCTAGATCTG
>JABXKX010000201.1 GCA_013619035.1 Peptostreptococcaceae bacterium | reverse complement strand
GATTGTAGGCAATATTTCTTATAATGGTGGTCATCGTTTAAGAACAAGGCATGTTGGAGAGTTTGGTATATCTGTCAGAAAAGATTATTGGGGTAAAGGTATAGGAAAAGCCTTGCTTCAGAATTTGATTGATTGGGCCAAAACATCACCATACTGCGAGAAAATTAATCTCCGTGTTAGAGATGATAATATAAGAGCTTTTTCACTCTACAGAAAATTAGGGTTTCAAGTTGAAGGGTTAATAAAAAAAGATATGAAAATAAATGGAGAATTTGTAGATTGTCTATTTATGGGCTTAACGATAGAAAAGTAGGTTAAATGAACTTTATATACGGTACTAAAAATAAAAGTAAACTAGAACACATGAAAAATATTCTAAGTGATTTACATATTACAGTAGAAGCATTAGATGCTGCTG
Source organism: Peptostreptococcaceae bacterium (assembly GCA_013619035.1). The sequence continues at coordinate 2,793 of JABXKX010000201.1, read as the reverse complement.
TAATAGATGTTGAAGAAACGGGAAATGATATTTTAGAAAATGCTAAAATTAAGGCGTTACATTATTACAAACAAGTGAAACGGCCTATATTTTCATGTGACTCTGGTCTTTACTTTGAAGGTGTAGAAAAGCAAGATCAACCAGGCAAACTTATTAGAAGAGTTCATGGCAAAACACTAACGGATGATGAGATGTTGGTTCATTATGGTGGTTTAGCTAAAAAATATGGTGGCTCTTTAATTGCAAAATATCATAATGCTATTTGTGTGGTTTTAGATGAAGAGCATATCATAACATATGATGGTGAGGAGTTGTCGTCGGTACCCTTTAAAATTGTTGAAAAGCCTCATCCAAAAAGAAAAGACGGGTTTCCATTAGATGCTCTATCTGTTGAGATTCATAGTAATGAGTACTATGATGATTTACAAGATTATTCTTCGGATTCAGATGGTTTGATTAATGGTTTTCAAGCATTCTTCAAGAGATTATTAACACCAGAAGTGAGCATTGATTTTGCTGGGTTTGGCGAGGTTCAACTAGAACTTTATCCATACTGTGCACCGGATACGACAAAGAACTTTATTCATCTGATTCAATCGGGTTATTATAATGACAAAAGTTTGTGTCGAATTGTTCCGAATCGATTGATTCAATCAGGTGATTCGAAATTAGATTCAGAAGCATGGACTGATGATACACCGGGCTATATTCTAAATGGAGAATTTAATAGAGAAGGATTTAATAATCCCTTAAGTTTCAAACGAGGTACAATAGGCATGGCAATGGCGGCATATCGTATAACCGATTATGCTACTGCTGGTTCATTCTTTATTATGACAAAAGATGAAAGGACATTAGATGGCATTGTACCTGCATTTGGACGTGTGGTTTCAGGTCTAGATATCATTGATGAAATAAATGCGGTAAAGACGCATACCGATTATGGTTATGATGCACCTTATAAAGTGATTGATATTACAAGGATTGATGTAGATACAAAAGGTGTTATTTATGACTTGCCAAAAAAATATGATTTTAAATTAATAAATTCAGCAGTTTAACTCTGCTGAATTTTTCCTTTACCACCTATGATTACTTCTGTAACGACTTGGTCTTTTACAGTGATATAACCATGTATTTTTGAAGGTTTATTCATCTCTAAACCTTGTTCATATATCAAATGATTGAGCCCTTCTTTTATATCTACTAACTTATGATGAAGTATATAACCTGAAACAGCACCACTTGCTGTACCGGTTGCAGATTCTTCGTTTATGGCATAAAGCGGAGCAAAGTTTCTACATCTTGCAGTATAGTCAGACTCTAACGTAAAAACATGATAACCAGTTGCTTCATATGTTTTACTGATTTGAGTAATCATATCAAAATCCGGTTGAATTGATTTAAGACTATCCTTGGTTTTAACATGTACCATAATATCTTTTAGTCCAGTTGAAAAGACTTGAGCAGGTTCTACTAAATCGCTCACTGATAGTCCTAATGATGTTGCTATAGACTTTATATCAACGGTTTCATAATGTGTTGGTGTTAATTGAGTCATTAAGATGGTACCATCTTCTTTGACTTGTACGGGTAATATACCAGCTTTTGTCTCAATGGTGTATGTGCCTTGAGTGATGATGTTTTCTTTAAAAAGTACTGTAAATGTTGCAATGGTCGCATGACCACAAAGATCAACTTCATCTGAAGGTGTAAAATATCTAATATTAAAATCTGCTGAATTGCTATCTGAAACAAAAGCGGTTTCAGAATACCCAACGTCGTTAGCAATCTCTAACATCTTATTTTCGTTTAATAAATCTGCTTTTAAAACAACCCCTGCAGGATTACCACCATGTGGTACTTCTGTGAATGCATTAACTCTATATATTTTCATAATTTCCCCCTTGCTTTAGTATAAACTAAAATCCGAATATGATACAATACTGGTACAAGGAGTATCTATGAAAATTACATTTATATCGGTTGGAAAAATAAAAGAATCCTTCTATACAAAACAGATAGAAGATCATATAAAAAATATTAAAAAATACGCACAGGTACAAGTGATTGAAGTACCTGATGAGAAATGTCCGGAAAAACTATCGGATAAAGAGATGATTCAAGTCAAAGATAAAGAAGGTGAGCGCATATTAAGTAAAATCAATTCGGGTGATTTTGTAATTGCATTAGCCATAGAAGGTAAGATTATCTCAACTGCTGATTTTAAATCGTTGATTAAAAAGAAGCAAGCGTCATCTCTAGTTTTTATTATCGGAGGCTCTTTAGGCCTTTCTGATAAAGTGCTTAAAAGGTCAAATTACAAATTATCTTTTTCTAGATTAACATTTCCGCATCAGCTGATGAAGGTTTTATTAACAGAACAAGTATATAGGGTTGTGAAGTAGGGGTTTATGAATATTAAAGTATATGCAATAGGCACAATAAAAGACAAGAATCAATTGGCGGCGATAAAAGAGTATGATAAAAGGCTTGGTCGTTACTGTAAGATTGAAATGGTTCTTGTTAAAAACAAAGATGCGTTATTAAAAAAACTTTCAAATAAATCTTATGTTATCAAAGTCAGCACTGTAGGAGAATTATTCACCTCAGAAGGCTTGGCTGAAAAAGTTAAAACATTGGGTGTTTCAGGAACTTCTGATATGGCATTTGTCTATTCTGATGAGCTCTTGGAATTTAATGAACATCTTGCTTTATCAAAAATGGAGATGAGTCTTGGGATGGTCATGACCATTCTTTTTGAACAGATTTATAGAGGGTATCGTATTATTC
>JABXKX010000583.1 GCA_013619035.1 Peptostreptococcaceae bacterium | reverse complement strand
AAAAGCAATGAAGTCGGTGTTGTCATCGGTGTTCAAATTGATGATGATTTGATTTCAGGGTTAATCTTATCAAAATATGAAATAATAGTTGAGAAGAAAATTGATTTTATGTTAGACAATAGATCAGTTCTTAGTGGCTTACCACCAGGTGTACGTTCTGATGATGTGTGTACAATTATTGCAAATCTTTTAGATAACAGTATGGAAGCGGTCATGGAAAGTGAAGACAAATGGATTCGACTTCAAATTTATTCTGATAAAGAGAAGTTTGAATTAATTATTTCAAACAGTGGTCCTGATATAGAAGATGATAAGATATTAACTAAAGGTTATTCAACCAAAGGTGATAATCGAGGCTATGGGTTATCAAACCTTTTAAAAATTATAAATCGTTTTGACGGTAAAATATATTATAAAAACAAAGAGGGGGTCAACTGGCATGTCGAAAAATGACATTCAGGTATTGGTTGTAGAAGATGATGTGATGGTAGCTGAGGTTATCATTGGATTTTTAGAACGCGTAGGTAAAGCTAATGTTGTGGATCACTCGGACTCAATACTCAAGTCAAAAGAACTGTTAGAAAAGAAGAAAATTGATTTGGTGTTGTTGGATTTATACTTACCTGATGGCAATGGTATCGATTTGTTAAAGTGGATCAGATTAAATAATATTGATGTAGATGTTATCTTAATAACAGCTGATAAACAAATAGAGTCAATTAAAGAAGCTAGAAAATATGGTGTTAAAGACTATTTAGTGAAACCATTTAAATACAAAAGATTTGAACAATCCATATCAACTTATTATGCTGAGTTAATGAAATTAACAGGCCTAGATTCAGTGGATCAGCTAACAATAGATGCCTTAATGCATAATAAAGAAAATGAACCTCAAGAAGGTGTAAATAAAACATATGATAGCATTTTAATGTATTTGAAGGCACATTATCCTAAAGGATATACATCTACTGAATTAGCAGAAGCTTTAGGGATCTCTAGAATAACAGCAAGAAGGTATTTAGAGAATATGGAGTATTTGAAAGTTGTTGAGTTAGAACTGGATTATGGTACAGTAGGCAGACCTAAAAACAAATTTAGTTATACAAAAAAATGAGGTTAAAATGGATTTAAGAAAATTTTTAGATTTAGTTGAAATACGAACGAAAGTTGCTAGTGTTATACCATTTATTACAGGTGTTGTTTATACAATCTATAGATATCAAAGATTGCGAGTGGATGTATTATTATTGTTTTTCTTTAGTATGCTGTGTATAGATATGGCTACAACTGCAATGAATCATTTGGCTGATTCTAATCGAGCAATAAATAAGAGTGGTTATAATTATGAATCACATAATGCAGTCATAAAATATGGGTTAAAGAGTAGTTTGGTTAAAACTATTATTATTTCACTACTTATTTTGGGTGCCTCAGTAGGTTTGATTCTATTTCTAATGACAGATATGGTGGTCTTAGTGATCGGTATTATTGCATTTGGTATCGGTATACTATATTCAAATGGTCCTGTACCTATATCGCGCATTCCATTAGGAGAAATAACTTCAGGTGTTTTGATGGGTGGATTGATATTCTTTGTAACCGTCTATATACAAGTATTCGATATGGGTTACATCATTTATCAATTGAACAGTTTTGAGTTTACACTGAAATTAGATTTATTAGAGTTGATGGTTATTTTTTTAGCTTCTATGCCAATGATTTTGATGATCTCAAATATAATGTTGTCTAATAATATTTGTGATTTGGAAGATGATATTATAAATAAGAGATTTACTTTACCGTATTATACAGGCAAAAAAATAGGTTTATTAATATATGAATGGTCATATTATTTCTGTTACATCACTATTTTGATTGCTGTTGTGTATAATTGGTTGCCAGCTACAGCGTTGCTAACATTAATCACATTTATCCCTATTTATAAAAACATTAAGGCATTCAAAGCAACTCAAGATAAAGCAACGACTTTTTCTTTAGCGATTAAGAATTTCTTCTTATTAGGTTTTGCTTATATATTTTCAATTGTTATTTCGTTGTTTGGTATTATTTAAGGATTGGTGTAAAGATGAAATTGAAAATTGGAGATTTCATTGTATTATTTGTTGTTTTATCTATTACTTTAATGACATTTATAATCAATGTTGAAAGAAGTTTTGTGGCTAAGAATATGGAAGTTGTTGTTAGAGTAAATGGCGAAGTCATTGACCAATTTGATATAGGAAGTGATATCAAAAAAGTTTATGATACTGAACGAGGTTTAAACGAAATCATTATTAATTCTGGTAAAGCCTATATAAGTGATGCTGATTGTCCAGATAGTATATGTGTGAACACAAAACATGCAGAAAAAAACGGTGATTCAGTTGTATGTCTACCCAATAGGTTCTCAATAGAAGTTGTTGGGCAAAGCGAAGGAGAAGTAGATGCAGTTTCGCAGTAGTACACAAAAGCTCATGTTCTTATCGTTATTAGCAGCAACTGCTATCGTTTTAAGTTATATGGAACGTATGATACCATTACCCTTTTTTCTGCCTGGCATGAAACTCGGGTTAGCTAATATTATCACCTTATCAGCATTGTACTATTATAAATTTAAAGATGTACTTGTGGTTGTGATTGTAAGAGTATTTGTTACTTTTTTAATCGTTGGACAGACCATGAGTTTGATTTATAGTTTATCAGGTGGTGTGCTGAGTTTACTCGGTATGTACCTATTGATTAAGTATGCAAGCAAGTGGGTTTCACCAATTGGTGTTAGTATCTTTGGAGCATTTTTACATAATGTTGCACAACTGATTGTTCTAGCATTTGTAATGAGTAGTGTTTCCATTTCTATTAATTATGGGCCCTATATATTATTAACCAGTATAGGCACAGGCTTTTTCGTTGGTATAACATCTAATATATTTATAGAAAGAATATTCTCTGAAGTGATGAGAATTAATCATATTAAATAATAATAAATTCTAAAGGCTTCCTACTTATAAGGAAGTCTTTTTAGTTATTTACCCATTGGTATGATAGCAGATGCTTTAATTGTGGGTTTGGTCACTAAAAATATAAAAGCACAAAAATTATTCGTCATCATCAGTTTTGCAGCAGGGATCTTAACCGTTGTTATGGGATTACCATACTTCACCCCTGGATTAACAAGTACCAAAGCGATGATATACATATTCTTTTCAACCTTACTA
>JABXKX010000265.1 GCA_013619035.1 Peptostreptococcaceae bacterium | reverse complement strand
TTCAAGATACTGTTATAGCTTATACGAAAGGAAGTAATAATGACAAATAGCAAAATACATAAAATGCTGGAGGACCTCATACGGATTCAAAGTGATACAAACAGCATAATGGAAAAAGACATTGAAGCATACATACTAAATTATATAGAAAATATTTCTTATTTCCAAAACCATAAAACATATGGCATAAATCCGATTGAAAATGATGATTTAGATCGTGGTATTGTTTGGGCTTTAATAAAAGGTAAAGAAGATAAAACCATCATCTTACTTAATCATCATGATGCTGTTGATATAGAAGTATATGGTAGTCTAAAGAATATTGCATTTGAACCCGAAGACTTAAAAAAATCATTAAAACAATTAAAGTTAGATCCTGATACTGAAAAGGATTTAGAAGATGACAATTGGATGTTTGGTCGAGGAACTGCTGATATGAAAGCAGGTTTGGCAATTCACTTACAACTTCTAGAAAACTACTCACAAAAAGATGTCTTTAATGGTAACATCCTGTTTTTATCAGTATCTGATGAAGAAAGTCTTTCTAAAGGCATGCGGTATGCTACTAAGTTACTCCAAGATTTAAGACAAGAACATGATCTAACCTATAATCTTCTGATCAACTCGGAACCACACGAACGAGAAAACAACGAATTCACAATATATGATAGTTCTGTTGGTAAAACTATGGCGGCTATTTATGTTCAAGGGGTAAAGTCACATATTGGTAAAATCTATGACGGCTTAAATCCAACACTAGTACTATCTAACATTGTTCAAAAAACTGAGCTGAATCCGATTTTTAGCGATCAAGCCCTCGGAGACTACTCACCACCACCATCGTGGTCTTATGTTAGAGACTTTAAAGCGTTTTATGATGCCTCCATACCCGAAGCTGCTGGTGGTTACTTAAGCTTCTTAACGCTTAATAGCACACCAAAAGACATCTTAGATCGTTTGAAGACGATATGTAAAGTTGCTCTTGATGAAACAATACAACATAAAATGGTAACTTATGAAGAAATCTTTTCTCGGAAATATGACAAAACTGTTTATTTACCTCAAGTGAAGTTCTATGAAGAACTGTTAGCTGATGCTGTAAAAATAAATGAAACGTTAACAGCTAAGACTCTATCATCTACTAGAGATTTAATAAAAAAAGAATTGAAAAATAATCAAATCACTATTCCAGAAAGTAATTTTGTCATCATTAGAGCACTGTTAGAGATCGTATCGTACAATGAACCAACTGTTGTGATTGCTTTATCACCACCGTTTTATCCTCATATTTCAACGGAAATTGAACATCCGGATATTATCAAGCACGTTAAATTGACACTGTTGGATCACAATATAGATTTCCAACATTACTTTATGGGAATATCAGATTTAAGTTATACAGGATTGCAAAATGCAAACAAGATTGCGCCTTATGTGGCACCAAATATGCCACTTTGGGGTGAAGACATCTATAATATAGATTTTTCAAATCTAAAAACATTATCAATTCCTTCTATTATATTAGGTCCTTGGGGCAAAGACCTACATAAGATGACAGAAAGAGTTTATGTGCCTGATCTTGTTGAGTATACACATCTATTAATTAGCGAATTAATAGATTCAATAGTATAATATAAAGGGGGAAAAAATGAAAGATTTTATTGTAAATTTCGTCAACGAAGCCACCGGTTTGATTTGGGGACCATTCATGCTTATCTTACTTGTAGGTGGTGGTATCTTCTTAACTGTGCGCCTCGGATTTATTCAATTCAGATATTTCGGTTATATGTGGAAACAAACATTTGGTTCGCTTTTCAAAAAAGATAAACCAGAATTAGATGAAAATGCTGAAGGTAACCTCACACCATTCCAAGCTGTAACAACAGCCCTGGCTTCTACTGTTGGTGCTTCAAACATTGTTGGGGTTCCAGTAGCTATCTTTTTCGGTGGACCAGGTGCAATCTTCTGGATGTGGATTACTGCATTATTCGGCATGATTACAAAATATGCTGAAGTTGTTCTCGGTGTGCTTTATAGAGAAAAGAACGACGATGGCGAATTTGTAGGCGGTCCAATGTATTATCTTAAAAATGGTCTAAAATCAAAATTCTTAGGAAATGCATATGCATTGTTGTTCATGTTAACGATTGTTTCAGGTATTATGGTTCAAGCTAACTCTGCAGCTGGGTCTGCAAAAACTCTAGGTATTCCTACAAGTGTTTCAGGTATTATTATTACTGTAATCGTTGCTCTAATTGTTGTAGGTGGTGTTAAAAGAGTTGGGAAAGTATCAGAAAAGTTTGTTCCTCTCATGGCATCACTCTATGTATTAGGATGTTTAATCATAATTATAAGTAACATCACAGTAATTCCAAGTGTATTTGCAATGATCTTCAAATATGCATTTACAGGACATGCAGCTGTTGGTGGTTTTGCAGGTAGTGCAGTAGCTATGACTCTACGATGGGGAGTTGCTAGGGGTGCATATTCGAACGAAGCGGGTATGGGTAGCGCACCAATTGCTCATGCAGCAGCAAAAACTGATCATCCAGTACGTCAAGGGATGTGGGGTATGTTCTCTGTATTCTTTGATACACTATTAATATGTACTATGACAGCACTTGTAATCTTAAGTTCAGGCATCTGGCAGAATGGTGATATCACAGCATCAGGTATGACTGCAGAAGTCTTTACAAACTTTTATGGACCGATTGGTGGTTATGTTGTAAGTTTCTCAGTATTGTTATTCGTTATCTCAACGATTTACGTTATCTTATTCTATGGTGAAAGATTAGCAGAATACTTATTTGGCAAAAAGTTCTCAAGATTTATGAGATATCTATATTTAGCAGCATGTTTCGTTGGTGCTGTAGGCGGAATGCAATTTGTTTGGATATTCCTAGATATGTTATTTGGACTAGCGGTTATTCCAAATATGATAGGTGTTTTATTACTATCGGGTGTTGTTGCTAAACAACAAAAAGATTTCTTTGACAAGGAATTTGGAGAAATTAGAAAAAAAGCAAGTTAAACTAAACTAAATAATTTAGTAATCTAGAACTACATGGTTATGTATACCATGTAGTTTTTTTGCACTATAAATTATTTGTCTTATATTTGTTTAATCAGTGAAGAGCTGATACTTATGATCTAGGCTTAATACCAAACTTGGTCAGGTAATCAAATTATTGAATGGTGTTACAAGGATCCTACTTATAAAT
>JABXKX010000632.1 GCA_013619035.1 Peptostreptococcaceae bacterium | reverse complement strand
ATATAGCGTATCCTTTAAAATTTAGAAAAATGGATAAAGATATTATAGATAAAAAAGTTAATCAAATGATTGAACTATTTGATTTAGAACATATAAAAGAGCAGAATGCACTGAGTTTATCAGGCGGAGAATCACAGAAGGTTAATTTGGCTAGAGCTTTAGTATTTGATCCAAAGTGGATTTTCTTAGATGAACCAACAGCAAATATAGATCCAAAATCAACCATGCAGATTGAGAGGATACTTCAATCGATTGATATGAATATGGTTATAGTAACTCATAGTTTAAATCAAGCTAAAAGATTATGTGATCAAGTTGCCGTTATGGCTGAAGGAAAAATCTTAGAGGTTAACACACCTGAGATGGCACTTAAAAATGAAGAATTAGTTTATGTATAGGAGATTACATGCGATTATATAATGTACATACTTTAAATGAAACAGAAGCACTAATTAAAAGTCATTTTAAATCCTTTGAAACCGAAGTTGTTCCATTGGATGATTTGTTAAACCGAGTTTTAGCGAAAGATGTCTATGCATCCATTCAAGTCCCTTCTTTTAGACGTTCAACAGTGGATGGTTATGCTGTTCACGCTGCTGATACCAACGGTGCATCAGATACAATGCCCATGCTATTAAATGATACAGGTTCAATAGAAATGGGGCAATCTTCTAAAAAGAAACTCGATATCAACGATACCATCTATGTACCAACAGGTGGTATGGTCCCAGATGATGCAGATGCCATGGTTATGATTGAATATACTGAGAGATTTTCCAAAGACACAATAGGTATTATGAAACAAGCACTACCACTACAACATATTGTTGGGGTAGGTTCTGATATTAAAATAGAGGATAAGATTTTATCTAAAGGACAACGATTAAAAGCAAGACATATTGGTGCTTTAGCAGCATCTGGTATATTTGAAGTAAACGTATATAAAAAAATAACGGCAACAATTATCTCTACGGGTGATGAACTGATTACCACAGAACAACCGCTGAATATTGGTGAAGTTTTTGATATCAATACACATACCTTGAAACATCAAGCGGCAGTTTTAGATATTGAAGTCTTACAAACACATGTCTTAAAAGATCAGAGAGAATTGATTAAAAGTACGATTAAAGCAGGTGTTAAAACATCTGATATCACCATTATATCTGGAGGCAGTTCGGTAGGAGAAAAAGATTATACCGCAGATTTAATCGATGAACTCAGTGAAGAAGCAGGTGTTTTGGTTCATGGATTAGCCATCAAACCTGGTAAACCGACTATCGTGGGTAAAGTCATGGATAAATTGGTTCTAGGATTACCTGGGCATCCCGTATCCTCACTTATTGTATTTGATCAATTGATTAGAATGTATTTAAGTCAAATGCATGACTTTAGGTATCATACGGTTACAGGTCGTTTAACTCAAAATGTACATGCCGCAGCTGGAAAAGAAACCTTTGTAATGGTGACGATAGAAGATGATGAAATAACTCCTGTTTTAGGGAAATCAGGTATGATAACAATGATGTCTAGAGCGGATGGTTATATTAGGATTGAAGCAAATCAGGAAGGCCTTGATAAAGGTGAGTCTGTTACAGTATATTTATTAGATTAGAGGTCATATGAAAAGTAGAAATATATATTTATCTAGCTTGAAATTAGAAGAAGCAAAAGACGTTTATTTCAACTCAATACAGTTAGACCACTTGGTTTCCAATGAAGTTATTTCAGTAGAAAGCAGTTTGAACCGTATCACGAGTGAACCGGTATATGCAAAGTTATCATCGCCACATTATAATGCATCTGCTATGGATGGTGTGATGGTTATTGCAGCTAAGACGTATGGTGCTGATGAAAGACATGCCATAAAACTGAGTGAAGAAGACTTTGTTTATGTTGATACGGGAGATGTGATAAGAGAACCTTATAATGCTGTGATTATGATTGAAGATATTCAAGAGGTGGAAGACGGCATAGAAATTATTGAAGCCGCAGCGCCTTGGCAACATATCAGACCTATTGGAGAAGATATTGTACAGACTGAAATGATTTTACCCGCTGGTCATAAGATCAGACCCGTTGATTTAGGAGCGTTATTAGCAGGAGGTATCTTTAAAGTTTCCGTTGTAAAAAAACCAAGTGTTGGTATTTTACCGACTGGTACTGAGATTGTGGAACCTAAAGAACATTTAATACCTGGAGAAATAATTGACTCTAATTCAAGGATGTTTGAAGCACTGATTTTAGAAATGGGTGGATCACCGACTCGTTATCCCTCACTAAAAGATGATTACGATTTATTAAAAGCACATATAAAAGACATGGCAGAAACTCATGATATTATTCTAATCAATGCAGGGTCTTCTGCTGGTAGTGAAGATTACACCGTTAAGATCATAAGAGAACTCGGTGAAGTTATTGTTCACGGCGTGGCGATTAAACCCGGTAAACCGGCTATTTTAGGTATTATTAATAACAAACCAGTGATTGGAATTCCGGGGTATCCTGTATCAGCTTACTTTGTATTTGATATTTATGTAAAGACTTTGATGGACTTATGGTTTGATAAAATTGCTACAAAACGACATACAGTGAAAGCGCATTTATCAAAACGATTGATGTCATCCATTAAACATGAAGAATATATACGTATGAAATTAGGACTAGTGAATGATAAACTGGTAGCAACCCCACTCAATAGAGGTGCAGGTGTTACCATGTCACTTGTTAAAGCTGATGGTATCTGTGTGGTACCTCAAAGCATAGAAGGGTATGAAGCTGGTACTGAAGTGACAATAGAGTTACTTAGAGATATCGGTCAAATCGAACAAACTTTGGTTTCCATAGGGAGTCATGATATTGTAATGGACTTAATTGGAGATAGTATAAAAAAAGTTTCTCTCAGCTCAACACATGTTGGTAGCATGGGTGGTATTATGGCCATGATGAAACATGAAACACATATAGCGCCTATTCATTTATTAGATGAAACAACAGGTATTTACAATAAGAGTTTTGTAAAAAAATACCTGAAAGACGATGTGGTTTTGGTTGAAGGTATTAAACGTATTCAAGGATTATATGTACAGAAAGGTAATCCTAAGAATATTACATCTATAAAAGATCTCATAAAAGAAGAGGTCACTTTTGTTAACAGACAAAAAGGTGCAGGTACCAGATTGCTTTTAGATTATCAATTAAAAATGAATCACATGGATGCTTCAAA